>NZ_JAPNMC010000025.1:0-35285 GCF_026627565.1 Enterobacter cloacae complex sp. 2022EL-00788
GAATAATTAAACCACTAGGTAATTTTGCATAGCCGTTGCCTGCAATGCTATTAGCGAAATAAGCCATGTCAGGTAGTTGATTGGCGCTATTTCCAACCGTCCTTTTTGCCGCTTCTCCCAAACGAAGATTTGCTGCAGTAAGGTCAAATGGTGCTGATCTAAACGTCGCTCACTCTTGCCCAAAAGGAGCATAAAACGTGGCATCATCTTTCGCTTTTTGAGGGGTGATTTTTTATGCAAATTGGTTATGTAAGGGTGTCAACAAATGACCAAAACACCGCATTGCAGCGAAACGCGCTTGAGTGCGCAGGATGTGAGCTAATTTTTGAAGATAAAATGAGCGGTAAAACCGCTGATCGGCCAGGACTAAAAAAGGTGCTGCGTACCCTTTCTGCAGGTGACACGCTGGTTGTCTGGAAGCTTGACCGGCTGGGCAGGAGTATGCGCCATCTTGTTACGCTGATTGAAGATCTGCGTGGGCGGGGCATAAATTTTCGTAGCCTGACGGACAGCATTGACACATCGACCCCCATGGGGCGTTTTTTCTTCCACGTTATGGGGGCCCTGGCAGAAATGGAGCGTGAGCTGATAGTGGAGAGAACCCGGGCGGGGCTGGAGGCCGCCCGGGCGCAGGGGCGAATAGGGGGCAGAAGACCGAAGCTGACGCCGGAACAGTGGGAGCAGGCCGGACGGTTAATCGCTGCCGGTGAAACGCGGCAAAGGGTGGCCCTGATTTTTGATGTGGGCATATCGACGCTCTATAAAAAGTTTCCCGCAACCCTGGCGACGCCTGCCTGACAGGGCGCCCGCTTATTGTGCCATCCGTGGCACATAGCGGGTAACGTGCGTTGCGGGCCCATCATCCAGAACATAAGCAGACCCCCTGTAACCGGAGAGACTGCCTTATGGCTCAGGATTACCACCACGGGGTGCGCGTTGTTGAAGTCAACGAGGGCACCCGATCCATTACCACGGTGAGCACCGCCATCGTGGGCATGGTCTGCACCGGCGATGATGCTGATGCGTCCATGTTTCCCCTAAACAAGCCGGTCCTGCTGACCGATGTGCTGACCGCCAGCGGCAAAGCGGGCGAGTCCGGCACGCTGGCCCGTTCGCTGGATGCGATTGCAGACCAGGCTAAACCCGTGACCGTCGTTGTACGTGTGGCGCAGGGTGAAACCGAAGCGGAAACCACCTCCAACATTATCGGCGGCGTTACCGCTGACGGTAAAAAAACGGGTATGAAAGCGCTGCTTTCGGCGCAGTCGCAGCTGGGCGTCAAGCCGCGCATTCTCGGTGTGCCGGGGCACGACACGCAGGCGGTTGCCACTGAACTGCTGAGCGTAGCGCAGAGTCTGCGCGGGTTTGCCTACCTGTCAGCCTACGGCTGCAAAACGGTGGAAGAAGCGATTGCCTACCGTGACAATTTCAGCCAGCGCGAGGGGATGCTGATCTGGCCTGACTTCATCAACTTTGACACCGTGCTGAATGCAGATGCGACGGCTTACGCCTCCGCCCGTGCGCTTGGTCTGCGCGCCAAAATTGACGAACAGACCGGGTGGCACAAAACCTTGTCCAACGTGGGCGTGAACGGCGTCACCGGCATTTCCGCCGATGTGTTCTGGGATCTGCAGGACCCGGCAACCGATGCGGGACTGCTCAACCAGAACGACATCACCACGCTTATCCGCAAAGATGGCTTCCGCTTCTGGGGTTCCCGTTGCCTCAGTGACGATCCGCTGTTTGCCTTTGAAAACTACACCCGAACGGCGCAGGTGCTGGCTGACACCATCGCAGAAGCGCACATGTGGGCGGTGGATGGCGTGCTTAACCCGTCGCTGGCCCGTGACATTATCGAAGGTATTCGCGCCAAGCTGCGCAGCCTGAAAACGCAGGGCTACATCATCGGCGCAGACTGCTGGCTGGATGAGTCGGTGAACGATAAAGACTCTCTAAAAGCCGGGAAGCTCACTATCGACTACGACTACACGCCGGTGCCGCCGCTTGAAAACCTGATGCTGCGCCAGCGCATCACCGATCAGTACCTGCTGGATTTCTCCAGCCAGGTCAGCGCGTAAGGGGACACCATGGCTTTACCACGCAAGTTAAAACACCTGAACCTGTTCAACAACGGGAATAACTGGCAGGGGATCGTTGAGTCTCTGACCCTGCCGAAATTTACCCGCAAGTTTGAGAAGTATCGCGGCGGCGGTATGCCGGGCGCGGTGGACGTGGACATGGGGCTGGATGACGGCGCACTGGACACGGAATTTTCAATCGGCGGCACCGAACTGCTGTTATTCAAGCAGATGGGCAAGGCAACCGTTGACGGCATCCAGCTGCGTTTCACCGGTTCCATTCAGCGCGACGATACCGGCGAAGTGCAGGCCGTTGAGCTGGTTGTGCGCGGACGCCACAAGGAACTGGATTCCGGCGAGTGGAAGACCGGCGAAAGCAACACCACCAAAGTCAGCAGCACCAACAGCTACGCGAAGCTGACCATCAACGGCGAAGTGCTCTATGAGGTGGATCTGGTTAACATGATTGAAATCGTTGGCGGCACGGACCTGATGGAAGCGCACCGTAACGCCCTCGGCCTCTGATAAACCTTAACGGCGCGGGCAACCGCGCCAGTGACCTCTTAACAGGAAAAGAACATGAGCGATAACCTGACTGAAAAGACCGTACAGCTGGACACCCCCATCAAGCGCGGTAAAACCGAAATCACAGAGATTGTGCTGCGCAAACCACAATCCGGCGCGCTGCGTGGCACCCGCCTGCAGGCCATTATGGATATGGATGTAGGCGCAATGATGACCGTCATTCCGCGTATCTCCACACCGACCCTGACGGCGCAGGAAATGGCAGAGCTGGACCCTGCCGATCTCACCGCGCTGTCCGTTGAGGTGGTGACTTTTTTGTTGAAGAAGTCGGTGCTTGCCGGTTTACCGACAGCCTGACGGTTGACGATCTGGTGGCAGATATCGCCACCATTTTCCACTGGCCGCCGTCCGTCACTGACGTTATGCCGCTGACCGAAGTGCTGGAGTGGCGGCATAAAGCGATTCAGAGAAGCGGGGCCAGCGATGAGTGACACTAACCTGCGCCTGCAGGTGATTCTAAATGCGGTTGATAAGCTCACCCGCCCATTCCGTTCTGCGCAGGCCAGCTCAAAAGAGCTGGCTACCGCCATTCAACAGAGCCGCGCCAGGCTGAAAGAGTTAGACGCGCAGGCGGGCAAAATTGATGGCTTTCGTAAATCCAGTGCGCAGCTGGCAATCACCGGTAACAACCTTAAAGCCGCGCGCGAAGAAGCGGCCAGGCTCGCCACGCAGTTTACCATTACAAATCGCCCGACGGCGGCGCAGGCCCGCCTGCTTGAACAGGCGAAAAACCGCGTTTCGGAACTGCAGACCAAATACAACGGCCTGCGGCAGTCGGTTCAGAAGCAACGCCTTGCGCTGAATGAGGCCGGACTTGATACCCGTAAGCTCAGCAGCGCCCAGCGCGAGCTGCGCCAGAACGCCGACGAAACCCGACAGGCGCTGGACCGTCAGCAGAAATCCCTTAAACGCCTCGGTGAGCAGCAGGCCAGGGTTAACGCCGTCAGGGAGCGGTATTCCCGCAGCCTGGAGGTGCGGGATCGCATCGCCGGGGCCGGGGCTACAACCTCAGCGGCAGGGCTGGCAATGGGGGCTCCGGTCGCAGCAGCAGTGAAAAGCTATGCCAGCATGGAAGACGCCATGAAAGGCGTGGCAAAGCAGGTCAACGGTTTGCGGGATGATAACGGCAACCGTACTAAGCAGTTTTATGACATGCAGGCCGCCATCAAGGCCGCCAGTGAACAGCTTCCCATGGAGAATGGCGCTATTGACTATGCCGCCCTTGTAGAAGGTGGCGCGCGCATGGGTGTAACCAATCAGGACGATCCCTACGAAGACCAGAAGCGTGACCTGCTGGCCTTTGCCAGTACGGCGGCCAAAGCGGCCACGGCGTTTGAACTGCCCGCCGATGAACTGGCTGAAGGGCTGGGTAAAATCGCGAGCCTCTACAAGGTGCCGACCCGCAATATTGAGCAGCTGGGCGATGCGCTGAACTACCTGGACGATAACGCCATGTCTAAGGGCGCGGACATTATTGACGTGCTGCAGCGTATGGGTGGTGTGGCTGACCGCCTGGACTTCCGTAAGGCGGCGGCGCTTGGCTCCACATTCCTGTCATTAGGTGCGGCGCCGGAAATTGCCGCCAGTGCATCAAACGCCATGGTGCGCGAGCTGTCCATTGCCACCATGCAAAGTGACCGCTTTATGGATGGCATGGACATGCTGAAGCTCAAGCCCAGAGAGCTCGAAAAGCAGATGGCGAAGGATGCCATGGGCACCATTCTGCGGGTAATGGAGAAGGTGCAGAAGCTGCCGCAGGACAAGCGCCTGTCCGCCATGACGATGCTTTTCGGAAAGGAGTTTGGCGACGATGCCGCAAAGCTGGCTAACAACCTGCCGGAACTGCGCCGCCAGCTGCAGCTCACAGCCGGAAATAGTGCAAACGGCTCAATGCAGAAAGAGTCCGACATTAATAAGGATTCGCTTTCTGCGCAGTGGATGCTGGTAAAAGCGGGCGCACAGAACGCCTTCAGCAGCCTGGGCGAAACGCTGCGTCAGCCGCTGATGGATATCATGGATTACGTCAAAAGCGTAACGGGTGGGCTGCGGCGCTGGATAGAAACCAACCCGGAGCTGGCAGGCACGCTGATGAAAGTTGCCGCCGCCACCGCCGCAATCACGCTGGCGCTGGGCACGCTGGCCGTTGCGGTGGCAGCGGTGCTGGGGCCGATTGCCGTAATCCGGTTTGGTTTGTCCATGCTGGGCGTAAAAACGCTTCCGTCCGTATTTACTGCAGTTACGCGCACCGGCAGCGCGCTGTCCTGGCTGGCAAATGCACCGCTTTCCGTGTTACGTCGCGGGATGGCTTCAGCTGGCGGTGGCGCAAGTTTGCTGACTGCTCCGCTCAATGCGCTGCGGCGCTCCGCCGGGGTGGCGGGCAATGCGCTGAAGACGTTAGCCGGTGCCCCGCTTAACCTGTTACGCGCCGGAATGGCGGGTATTCGTAATGTTGTCGGTATGGTGATGAACCCCCTGGCAGCATTACGGGGCGGGTTATCCGCCGCCGGTGGCGTGCTGCGCTTCCTGGTGTCCGGCCCGCTGGCATTACTTCGCGTTGCGCTTTATGGAATTTCTGGCCTGCTGGGCGCGCTGCTAAGCCCGATAGGGCTGGTTGTGGCTGCGCTGGCTGGTGTGGCACTGGTTGTCTGGAAATACTGGCAGCCTATCAGCGCATTTCTGGGTGGCGTGGTGGAGGGGTTTAAAGCTGCCGCAGGGCCAATCAGTGAAGCGTTTGAGCCCCTGCGCCCGGTGTTTGAGTGGATTGGCGATAAGGTCAGGGCACTCTGGGGATGGTTTGGCGACCTGCTGACGCCGGTCAAATCCACGGCTGCCGAACTGAATAACGCGGCCTCTATGGGGCGGCGGTTCGGTGAGGCCCTGGCCGAAGGCCTGAACATGGTCATGCACCCGCTGGAGTCGCTTAAAACTGGCGTGTCGTGGCTGCTTGAAAAACTCGGCATCGTCAGCAAGGAAGCGGCAAAGGCGAAGCTGCCGGAGCAGGTGGTGAAGCAGCAGCCTCCCACGGTGAACAGCGACGGGAAAGTGGTGCTGCCGCCCGGCGGCTTCCCCATGATGGGGTTTGCTGGCATGTATGACGACGGCGGCACCATCCCGCGCGGCCAGTTTGGCATAGTCGGAGAGAATGGCCCCGAAATCGTGAACGGCCCGGCAAACGTGACCAGCAGACGGCGCACGGCGGCGCTGGCTTCGGTTGTGGCCGGAACCCTGGGCATGGCGGCGGCACCTGGAGAAGCTGCACCCCTGCATCCGTTCAGCCTTCCCGCCATGGCATACCAACAGAGCCAGCCCGCGAAGGCGGACCGCGCACCTGCAGTGATGCGCTTTGAGACGCACGCGCCGATCACGATTTATGCGCAGCCAGGGCAGAACCCGCAGGATATTGCGCGTGAAGTTGCACGCCAGCTCGACGAGCGCGAACGCCGCACCCGCGCGAAGGCGCGCAGCAACTACAGTGACCAGGGGGGGTATGACGCATGATGATGGTGCTGGGGTTATACGTTTTCATGCTGCGCACGGTGCCGTATCAGGAGCTGCAGTATCAGCGCAGCTGGCGGCACGCGGTTAACAGCCGCGTTAATCGCCGCCCGTCAACGCAGTTTCTTGGCCCGGACAACGACTCGCTGACGCTTTCCGGCGTGCTGCTGCCGGAAATCACCGGCGGCAGGCTGTCCCTGCTGGCGCTGGAGCAGATGGCAGAGCAGGGCAAGGCTTGGCCCCTGATTGAGGGCAGCGGGACGATTTACGGCATGTTTGTGATCGAGAGCCTGGGCCAGACAAAGACGGAGTTTTTCGAAAGCGGCACGCCGCGGCGGATTGAGTTCACGCTGACGCTCAAAAGGGTGGATGAATCTCTGTCTGATATGTTTGGCAACCTGAGTGACCAGCTCAGCAACCTGAAAGACACCGCTACGTCTGCGATAGGGGATATTCAAAATACGGTTGGAGGGCTACTGCAGTGAATTTTAGTTCTGAACTCCTGAGCCTGTACGGCAAAAGTCCGGGCTTCAGTATTGTGATCGAAGGCAAGGACGTTACAACCGTGCTGGATAATCGCCTGATGGGCGTGACGCTCACTGACAACCGGGGCTTTGAAGCGGACCAGCTTGATCTGGAACTGGACGACGCGGACGGGCAGATTGTCCTGCCGCGTCGTGGTGCGGTCATTCAGTTTGCGCTGGGGTGGGAAGGGCAGCCGCTTTTCCCTAAAGGCTCGTTTACGGTGGATGAAATTGAGCACAGCGGCGCACCTGATCGCCTCACCATTCGTGCCCGCAGTGCTGATTTCCGCGCAACCCTGAATATCCGCCGTGAAAAGTCCTGGCATCAGACAACCGTGGGGGAGGTAGTCAGGGAAATCGCGGCCCGCCACAACCTGAAAATGGCTATCGGGCAGGACCTGGCTGACCGGCCGCTGGATCACCTGGACCAGACAAATGAAAGTGACGCGAGTTTTCTGATGAAACTGGCGCGCCAGTACGGGGCTATAGCATCCGTCAAGGATGGCAACCTGCTGTTTATCCGGCAGGGCCAGGGGCGAACAGCAAGCGGCAAGCCGTTGCCGGTAGTGACCATCACGCGAAAGGACGGTGACGGGCACCGCTTTACTCTGGCAGACCGTGGCGCCTATACCGGGGTTATTGCCAGCTGGCTGCACACCCGGGAGCCAAAGAAAAAAGAAGTGACGAAAGTTAAGCGCCGCCGCCGGAAGAAAACCACAAAACCAAAGCAGCCGGAGGCTAAACAGGGGGACTATCTGGTGGGGACGGATGAAAACGTGCTGGTACTTAACCGGACCTACGCAAACAGGGCTAATGCTGAACGGGCGGCAAAGATGCAGTGGGAACGGCTGCAGCGCGGGGTGGCGTCATTCTCGTTGCAGCTCGCAGAGGGCCGGGCCGATCTCTATACGGAAATGCCGCTAAAGGTCAGCGGCTTTAAACAGCCAATAGATGATGCGGAATGGACCATAACCACGCTGACCCACACTATCAGCCCGGATAACGGATTTGTTACCAGCCTTGAGCTTGAAGTGAAAATAGACGATCTCGAAATGGAATGACAGGTTCTCATTATTGAATAATGGTGTATCATTATTGCGATATCAGCAAAGGTGAGGGGAAACTATAATGATGAACTGCCCATTATGCGGACTTGCAGCACATACCCGCAGCAGTTTTCAGGTGTCCAGCGAAACTAAGGAACGCTATAACCAGTGCACTAATATCGAGTGCGGCCATACATTCGTAACGCATGAAACATTTGTTCGCTCAGTGTGCCGCCCTCAAAAAATCAGCGCAGCCCCACCTCACCCAAAAGGCATGCAGGAACAATTTGCATACTAACCCGCTAAGGCGGGTTTTTTTATGCCTGCCGTCGCCACAACCAAAACGCTGTCGCCATTTTGCCGCCACTGGTATAAAAAAAGGGGCTACGCTTTCACGTAACCCCTTGTTTTATTTGGTGGAGCTGGCGGGAGTTGAACCCGCGTCCGAAATTTCTACATCCTCGGTACTACATGCTTAGTTTGTCTTTACATTCGCACGCCAGCTGCGGACAGACACGCCACTAACGTACTAGCCTGATTAGTTTTAACGCTTCAACCCCAGGCAGGGCCTCCACGCGATCTCTTTTGGGTTTGACCTCTCTTTGATCCCCGTCTTAAGAGCGGAAGCTAGGGAGAGAGGGCTCAGAGCAGGTTATTAAGCTGCTAAAGCGTAGTTTTCGTCGTTTGCGACTATTTTTTTGCGGCTTTTAACGAGGCAAACCGCCCCTCGGCATGCACCTTGGGTTTCGCAAATCCCGTCGAATCCAGAATCAGCCCCAATAGTGTTGAACTCAGTATACCAGATTTCACATCCTCGATACCAGCCCGAAACGCTAACTTATTGAATAGTACAATAAGTGCGCAGAATCAACGTCCTGCATTCTTCATGATGCGCGCTTTATCCAGTTGCCACTCGCGCTCTTTCAGGTCTGTACGTTTATCGTGCTGTTTTTTACCTTTCGCGACGCCGATTTTCACTTTGCACCAGGCGTTTTTCCAGTACATAGAAAGCGCCACCACCGTGAAGCCTTCACGGTTTATGCGCCCGTAAAGGGATTCCAGTTCGCGCTTGTTAAGCAGCAGCTTACGGGTGCGCGTAGGGTCGCACACGTAATGCGACGAGGCGACGGTCAGCGGCGTAAAGTTTGCGCCAAACAGGAAGGCCTCGCCGTCTTTCAGGATCACGTAACTGTCGCCGATGTTTGCCTTCCCGGCACGCAGCGATTTTACTTCCCAGCCCTGCAGCGCAAGGCCAGCCTCGAATTCTTCTTCGATGAAATACTCGTGGCGAGCACGCTTGTTGAGCGCAATGGTCGCCGAACCAGGTTTATGTGCTTTTTTCTTCGTCATAAGTGTCGTAAAGCCGTCGGTAATCTGATTTTAAAAAGTCACCTCATTGCGTCCCGTGAGGTCTAACGCGCTATCTTAGCACGAGATAAGGCTTAGCGTTTTTTTAACAGGTGATAAATGTTATTATTTGTCCGTTGTGTGACCATGGAAAATGCTATGCCTCAGATTAGCCGTACTGCGCTTGTTCCCTACAGCGCGGAACAAATGTATCAGTTAGTGAACGACGTCCAGTCCTATCCGCAATTTATACCGGGATGTACCGGTAGCCGGGTGCTGGAGTCCGGTCCGACGCAGATGACCGCGGCCGTGGATGTCTCCAAAGCGGGGATCAGCAAAACGTTCACCACGCGCAATACCCTGACGAGCAATCAGAGTATCTTGATGCATCTGGTGGATGGTCCGTTTAAAAAACTGATGGGAGGGTGGAAGTTTACGCCGCTCAGCGCGGACGCCTGCCGCATTGAGTTCCATCTGGATTTTGAATTTACCAATAAGCTGATCGAACTGGCGTTTGGCCGCATCTTTAAAGAGCTAGCCTCGAATATGGTTCAGGCGTTCACCACGCGCGCCAAAGAGGTTTACAGTGTCGCATAAGATTGCTGTTGAGGTGGTGTACGCGCTGCCGCAGAAGCAGTATTTGCAGCGCGTGACGCTGGAAGAAGGGGCGACCGTTGAGGAGGCCATTCGCGCGTCTGGTATCCTTGAGCTTCGCAGCGACATTGACCTGGCGAAGAACAAAGTCGGCATCTACAGCCGTCCGGTTAAGCTGGGTGATGTGCTGAAAGAGGGCGACAGGGTTGAGATTTATCGTCCACTGATTGCCGACCCGAAAGAGTTGCGTCGCCAGCGAGCGGAGAAATCGGGTAAGTAGCCTGTTCCAGGGGGCTCAAGGAAAACAAAAAAGGTGCTCAATGAGCACCTTTTTGTATTTCTGACACCTGATTATTTAGTCAGGGCAGGCTTGTTATCGATGTTGGTCAACACGCCAGCGCTGCTGAAGGTCAGCGTCAGTGTTTGCTGAGTCACATTCTCATGACCAGGCTGCTGGCGGAATACATAGAACCAGGTATTTGTACCGAACGGATCGGACATCATCGGGGTTCCCAGTGCATAAGCGACCTGCTGTTGTGTCATTCCCACACGGATTTTGGACACATCGTTAGGGGTAAGGTAGTTCCCCTGGTTGATGTCAGGACGGTAAACCACTTTCTCCAGAGTGGAACAGCCTGCGGTCAACATCAGAAGAACCGCTGCGGCAGCGGTCAGCGTTTTACAGCGCATAGTGATTTGATTCCTTTTCGGGCCCGAGCAGTACGCGGCTCATATGTAATATGCCGATGATAATAGACCTTGTCCCACTTTGAAACCGGTCTTGCGGCGTTTTTATTGTTCTGTATGACCCTGAGATCCCGAAAAAGTTTATGCCGCCAGCAGTTCTTTCGCATTCGCAAGCGTATTACGGGTGACTTCACTGCCGCCCAGCAGGCGTGCGAGCTCCTGCAGCCGCGAGCGTTTATCCAGCGGCTTCATGTGCGTTTCCGTCATTTCGCCATCGGTTTCTTTGCTGACGATAAAGTGATGATGGCCACATCCCGCTACCTGCGGCAGGTGGGTAACGCACATAACCTGGGTTGATTCACCCAGCTGACGCAGCAGCTTACCAACAACGGCAGCGGTCGGGCCGCTGATACCAACATCCACTTCATCGAAAATCAGTGCCGGGGTTTCCATTTTACGGGCGGTAATCACCTGAATAGCCAGCGCGATACGCGACAGCTCGCCGCCGGACGCCACTTTCGAAATGGCCTGCAACGGCTGGCCCGGGTTGGTGGTGACCCGGAACTCAATACGATCCGCGCCTTCTGCCGTCAGGTGATGCTCCTCAAAACGAACATCGATAGTGAACACGCCATGCGGCATCGCCAGCGTGTGCATGCTCTCGGTAATGTGCTGGCTGAGCTCCAGCGCGTAGTGTTGCCGCACGTCGTGCAGCCGTTTCGCCGTTTCCAGCGCCTGCTGATGATGCAGATTTACCGCCAGAGACAGGGTTTCGAGGGAGTCGGCCTGATCGTCCAGCTGCTGCTGCTCTTCCAGTAGAGACTGATAGTAGTTCGGCAACTCTTCCGGCGTAACGTGGTGTTTGCGCGCCAGTGAAATCTGACGGGAGATGCGTTGCTCAAGCTCGAACAGACGATTCGGGTCCAGATCCAGGCGATCGCAGTAATGGCGTAGTTCATCTCCGGCTTCGGAAATCTGAATCGCCGCTTCTTCCAGCATATCCAGCACGCCAGACAGCTTACTGTCCATGCCGGTCAGCTCGGTAACAAGCTGACGCACGTTGTACAGTTGGCTTTGCAAATTCACGTCCTCGCCATCCGCCAGCATGTTTAGGGCAGTCTGGCTGGTGGAGAGCAGCTGGCCGCTGTTGGCCAGACGCTTGTACTCCTCGTCGATTTGCTCAAATTCACCCGCCTGCGGGTTAAATTCGTTCAGCTCTTTCAGCTGATATTCCAGCAGCTCGGCGCGCGCGGTGCGCTCCTGGCTTTGCTGCTGATGCAGGGCGAGTTCGCGACAGCTCTGGTGCCACTGGCGGTAGTGATCCGCCATCAGCTGAGTAAGCGCGTACTCACCTGCGTAGCCATCAAGCAGGGCTTTCTGCTGTTCGGGTTTGATTAGCTGCTGGTGCGCATGCTGGCCGTGGATCTGGATAAGAAGCTGACCCAGCTCGCGAAGCTGGGAAAGAGGCACCGCCGTGCCGTTGATGAAGCCGCGGGAACGGCCGTCGCTGCTGATGACGCGGCGAAGTAAACACTCACGTCCATCTTCAAGCTGGTTCGCTTCCAGCCAGCGGAGGGCCGCAGGGGTATCTTTTAACGAGAAGCGGGCGCAGAGGTCTGCACGGGCTGCGCCTGCGCGCACCATATCACCCTCTGCACGGCCGCCGAGGCACAAGCCGAGGGCATCAATGGCAATGGATTTACCTGCACCGGTTTCCCCGGTAATTGCCGTCATGCCGCTATGGAAGTCGATCTCAAGCTCACGAACAATGGCAAAGTTGCTGATGGTCAGTTGTGCCAGCATAATTGTTTTCCTGTATGAAAAACCATAACTGTGTTTTCATACAGTATAAACTGGTTTTATATACAGTAAAGTACTGGATGCAAAATCAGAACAATTTTTTTGACCAGCCGAGCTTCGAGCTTAATGTATTGAAATAGCTGTAATCTTTGGGATGAATCAGATTCAGGTGGTAATCGCAGCGGCGAATTAATACATCCTCACCCTCCTGAATGGGGAGCGCAATCTGGCTGTCACAGCTGATCTCCAGGTCGCTGCGGCGATGGGAAAAACGCAGACGGATGGTGCTGTCGCCGTTGATCACCAGCGGACGCGCCGAGAGGGTGTGCGGGAACATGGGGACCAGGGTTATCGCATCCAGCGATGGCGTCAGAATGGGGCCGCCAGCTGAGAGCGAGTAGGCGGTTGAGCCTGTAGGCGTGGAGATAATCAGCCCGTCTGAGCGCTGCGAGAAGGCGAAGATTTCGTCGATATAGACTTCGAACTCAATCATGTGCGCCACTTTACCAGGGTGAAGCACCACTTCGTTAATGGCGGTGCTGATGCGCTTCTGGCAGTCCTGCTGGCACACCTGGGCTTCGAGTAAAAACCGTTTTTCACTGATATAGTGACCTTCCAGCACGTCCGCCAGCTGCTGCTGCGCATTGTCCGGGTCGAGGTCGGTCAGGAAACCGAGATTGCCGCGGTTAATACCGATAACCTTAATATCATAGCGAGCCAGCGTGCGTGCCGCGCCCAGCATATTGCCGTCGCCGCCGACCACCACGGCGAGGTCCGCCTGCTGGCCGATTTCCGCCAGCGTGCCGGTTTTAACGCTTTTAAGCTGCAACTCCTGGGCGATTTGCTGCTCGACCATCACTTCATAGCCTTTGCCACACAGCCAGCGATACAACATTTCATGTGTCGTCAATGCGGTAGGGTGACGCGGATGGCCGACGATCCCAATACACCTGAAATGATTATTCATGTTCTGGAGGTCCTTGTGCCTGATGAATGATGACAATCTGCCTTGTTCCCTTGAATCCAGGAAACTGATCCCCATAATAAGCGAAGTTAGCGAGATGAATGCAGAAAAACGCGGAGAAATTCATGAGTAGTAAAGAACAGAAAACGCCTGAGGGGCAAGCCCCTGAAGAAATTATCACGGAACAGCACGATGAAGTTGAGGCAGTAGAGCCAGACGCGTCAGCTGAGCAGGTGGACCCGCGCGATGAAAAAATTGCCAATCTGGAAGCTCAGTTGGTAGAAGCGCAGAATCGCGAACGCGATGGCGTACTGCGTATCAAAGCGGAAATGGAAAACCTGCGCCGTCGTACCGAGCTGGACGTTGAAAAGGCGCACAAATTTGCGCTGGAGAAATTCGTCAACGAGCTGCTGCCGGTAATCGACAGCCTGGATCGCGCGCTGGAAGTGGCGGATAAAGCTAACCCGGATAACGCGGCGATGATTGAAGGCATTGAGCTGACGCTGAAATCCATGCTGGATGTGGTGCGTAAGTTCGGTGTTGAAGTGATTGCCGATACTGATGTACCGCTGGATCCAAACGTTCACCAGGCCATCGCGATGGTGGAATCAGAAGACGTTACCGCGGGTAACGTGCTGGGCGTGATGCAGAAAGGCTACACCCTGAACGGCCGTACTATTCGCGCTGCGATGGTGACCGTGGCGAAAGCGAAAGCGTAATGCGCTGCCTGTAGTGCCGGGTGGCAGTGTTCGCCTTACCCGGCACTACATTTTATTCGGCAATACTTTCCCGAAGCGGCGTAACGGGCAGGACTTTCACCTGCTTAATCATGTTGTCCTGAACGTCCAGAATATCAATATCATACTGTTCAATACGCACGCGCGTACCTGCCGCCGGGATCTCTTCCAGCGCTTCCAGAATCATGCCGTTCATCGTCCGCGCTTCATCTTCCGGCAAGTGCCAGTTAAACGCTTTATTGATTTCACGAATGTTGGCGCTGCCGTCGATAAGCACCGAGCCGTCGTTTTGCGGCGTGACTTCTTCCGCAAGGGACGGTGACATTGAGGTCGTGAAGTCCCCGACGATCTCTTCCAGAATATCTTCAACGGTCACAAGCCCCTGAATATCGCCGTATTCATCTACCACCAGACCGACCTTCTTCTTGTTGCGCTGGAACTTCACCAGCTGCGTGCTGAGCGGGGTGCCTTCCGGTACGTAGTAGATTTCGTCGGCGGCGCGCAGCATCACCTCTTTGGTGAACTCGTTTTTCTCGGTCATCAGACGATAGGCCTCGCGCACGCGCAGCATGCTGATAGCATCGTCGAGTGAATCACGATAAAGCACGATGCGCCCGTGCGGGGAGTGCGTCAGCTGGCGGACGATAGCCTTCCAGTCGTCGTTAATATCGATTCCGACAATTTCATTGCGCGGCACCATGATGTCGTCAACGCTGACCTTTTCCAGATCCAGCACCGACAGGAGCATGTCCTGATTGCGGCGGGAGATCTGCGAGCGGGATTCGTTCACGATGGTACGAAGTTCATCCTTGCTGAGCGCGCTGCTGATAGTGACGTCCGCCTTTATGCCGACCATGCGCATCAGCACGCGGGTCACCATATTCAGCAGCCAGACCAGCGGCATCATCAGAATGAGCAGCGGTGCCAGCAGGAAGCTGCTCGGATAGGCGACTTTCTCCGGGTAGAGCGCCGCGATGGTTTTAGGCAGCACTTCGGCAAACACCAGCACCACAAACGTGAGCACCCCGGTGGCAATGGCCACGCCGGCGTTACCGTACAGACGCATCCCGACGATGGTGCCCAGCGCAGAGGCGAGAATGTTGACCAGGTTGTTACCGATAAGCACCAGGCTAATCAGGCGGTCCGGCTTACGCAGCAGCTTTTCGACACGCCGCGCGGCACGGTTACCCTGTTTCGCACGATGACGTAACCGGTAGCGGTTCAGCGTCATCATGCCGGTTTCCGAGCCAGAGAAATAGGCGGAGATGACCACCATGGCGATCAGAATGACGATCAGCGTGGTGGTAGAGATGTGTTCCAGGGGGAACTCCTTTTATGACTTAGCCAGCAAATTGCTGTATGAAGCGGCTGCCAAAGTAGGCAAGCGTGAGAATGCCCGCACCCGCAACGTTGAACCAGACCACGCGACGACCGCGCCAGCCTTCATGATAATGGCCCCATAACAGGACAATATAGACAAACCACGCGATGATGGAGAGGACCGCTTTATCGATATTCTCCACGCTGAACAGGTTTTTCATATAAAACAAGCCCGTGCACAGCGTCAGCGTCAGCAGAACCACGCCGACCTGGGTGATGTGGAACATCTTACGCTCAATCACCATCAGCGGCGGCATTTCGTGGTTGAAGGCCAGTTTTTTATTTTTCAGCTGGTAGTCAATCCACGCGAGCTGCATGGCGTAGAGCGCGGCAATGATCAGCGTCGCGTAGGCAAACAGCGACAAACCAATATGCACCAGCATCCCCGGCGTCGCTTCCAGATGGGTAATAAACTCGTTGGGCATGAACGTGGCTAACGCCAGGTTGATCAGCGCGAAGGCGTAGACAATCGGCAGCAGCAGCCAGCCACGGTTTTTGGACGCGACAATGGTCATTACCGTACAGATCATCAGGCTGACCAGCGAACCGACGTTCAGCACGCTCAGATTTTGCACGCTGCCGTCGCCGGGAATGATGCGTGATTCCAGCGCAAAGGCGTGGCTTATCAGTGCGATCACCGCCGAAAGAATAGCCATGCGCCGCCAGCCGCTGTTTTTTTGCAGCAGGCCAGGAATGATCAGCGCGAGGCTGACAGAGTAGGCAACAAGGGCGATCAGTGCGAAAACAGGCATATAGGCGTCGACAGTTGTCTTAATAAGAAAGAGAAGCAGTATAACGTTACGTGACGCCTGCTCCAACCGTTGCATAACAACAAAGGCGCCTTCATGTTATACTCCGGCAAAATTCTGTGTATGTGTCGCCCAGGCGACCTAACGTTTCTACCCCAGGCGAGAGACAATGTTTGATAATTTAACCGATCGTTTGTCGCGCACGCTGCGCAACATCAGCGGCCGTGGACGCCTCACCGAAGAGAACATCAAGGAAACGCTGCGCGAAGTGCGCATGGCGCTGCTGGAAGCAGACGTTGCGTTGCCGGTCGTACGTGATTTTATCAACCGCGTGAAAGAGAAAGCGGTTGGTCATGAAGTCAACAAGAGCCTGACCCCGGGTCAGGAGTTCGTCAAAATCGTCCGCAACGAGCTGGTTTCGGCGATGGGCGAAGAGAACCAGGTGCTTAACCTGGCGGCTCAGCCTCCGGCCGTGGTGCTGATGGCGGGCCTGCAGGGTGCGGGTAAAACCACCAGCGTCGGTAAGCTGGGTAAATTCCTGCGCGAGAAGCACAAGAAAAAGGTGCTGGTCGTTTCTGCGGACGTTTATCGCCCGGCGGCGATCAAGCAGCTGGAAACGCTGGCCGAGCAGGTTGGCGTGGATTTCTTCCCGTCCGACGTGGCCCAGAAGCCTGTCGACATCGTCAATGCCGCGCTGAAAGAAGCAAAGCTTAAGTTCTACGACGTGCTGCTGGTGGATACCGCCGGTCGTCTGCACGTTGACGAAGCGATGATGGACGAGATCAAGCAGGTGCATGCCTCTATCAACCCGGTAGAGACCCTGTTTGTCGTTGACGCCATGACCGGCCAGGATGCGGCGAATACCGCAAAAGCGTTTAACGAAGCGCTGCCGTTGACCGGCGTGGTGCTGACCAAGGTTGACGGTGACGCCCGCGGCGGTGCGGCGCTGTCTATTCGTCATATCACCGGTAAGCCGATCAAATTCCTCGGCGTGGGCGAGAAAACCGAAGCGCTGGAGCCGTTCCACCCGGATCGTATTGCCTCCCGTATCCTCGGCATGGGCGACGTGCTGTCGCTGATCGAAGATATCGAGAGCAAGGTCGACCGCGCGCAGGCAGAAAAACTCGCCAGCAAGCTGAAAAAAGGCGACGGTTTCGATCTGACCGACTTCCTTGAGCAGCTGCGTCAGATGAAAAACATGGGCGGTATGGCAAGCCTGATGGGGAAACTGCCGGGTATGGGGCAGATCCCGGACAACGTCAAATCGCAGATGGACGACAAAGTTCTGGTGCGGATGGAGGCGATCATCAACTCCATGACGCTCAAAGAACGTGCGAAGCCAGAAATCATCAAAGGTTCGCGTAAGCGCCGTATCGCCGCCGGCTGCGGCATGCAGGTGCAGGACGTTAACCGCCTTCTGAAACAGTTCGACGACATGCAGCGCATGATGAAGAAAATGAAGAAAGGCGGCATGGCGAAGATGATGCGCGGCATGAAAGGCATGATGCCGCCAGGATTCCCTGGGCGTTAATCGGCCTTTTACAGCAGACCGATCAACTGCTGATTGCATTTTCCCCAAAAATCAGTAAAATTTTCGGGCTTTTAATATGACACCCGGGCTCCGTTCCTCGATGGGGCCCGGTTGTTTTATTCACACAAGAGGATGTTATGGTAACTATTCGTTTAGCACGTCACGGCGCTAAAAAGCGTCCGTTCTACCAGGTTGTTGTTACTGACAGCCGTAATGCACGCAACGGTCGCTTCATCGAGCGCGTTGGTTTCTTCAACCCACTGGCCGCTGGCGCAGAAGAAGAAACTCGTCTGGATCTGGATCGTATCGCTCACTGGGTTGGCCAGGGCGCTACTGTTTCCGATCGCGTTGCTACGCTGATCAAAGCAGCAAACAAAGCAGCTTAATCTGTCACGGTGGTCATGATGAGCAATAAAGCACCTGTTGAACCGATCGTATTGGGAAAAATGGGTTCTTGCTACGGTATCCGTGGTTGGCTCAGAGTGTTTTCCTCCACTGAAGACGCTGATAGCATTTTTAATTACCAGCCCTGGTTTATCCAGAAAGCCGGTAAGTGGGAAGAGGTCGAGCTGGAAAGCTGGCGTCACCACAATCAGGACATCATCATCAAGCTGAAAGGCGTTGACGATCGTGATGCCGCGAATGCGCTGACTAATTGTGAAATTGTCGTGGATTCGTCGCAGTTGCCGCAGCTGGAAGAGGGTGACTACTACTGGAAAGACCTTATGGGTTGCCAGGTAGTGACCACCGAAGGCTACAGCCTGGGTAAAGTCATCGACATGATGGAAACCGGGTCAAATGACGTTCTCGTCATTAAGGCAAACCTGAAAGATGCATTTGGCATCAAGGAGCGGTTGGTTCCGTTCCTCGATGGACAGGTTATCAAGAAAGTCGATCTCGCTACTCAAACCATTGAAGTAGATTGGGATCCTGGTTTTTAATTCTCCGGATAAACGGTAAAAGACGGCGCTATGTGGATTGGCATAATTAGCCTGTTTCCTGAAATGTTCCGCGCGATTACCGATTACGGGGTAACTGGCCGGGCAGTAAAGAATGGCCTGCTGAGCATCCAGAGCTGGAGTCCTCGTGACTTCACGCATGACCGGCACCGTACCGTGGACGATCGTCCTTACGGCGGCGGACCGGGGATGTTGATGATGGTGCAACCCTTACGGGACGCCATTCACACAGCAAAAGCCGCGGCAGGTGAAGGCGCGAAGGTGATTTATCTGTCACCTCAGGGACGCAAGCTTGATCAAGCGGGCGTGAGCGAACTGGCGACGAATCAAAAGCTGATTCTGGTCTGTGGTCGCTACGAAGGGATAGATGAGCGCGTAATTCAAACCGAGATTGACGAAGAATGGTCTATCGGCGATTACGTTCTCAGCGGTGGTGAGTTACCGGCAATGACGCTGATTGACTCCGTAGCCCGGTTTATTCCGGGTGTACTGGGCCACGAAGCTTCGGCAACGGAAGATTCGTTTGCTGATGGATTGCTGGACTGTCCACACTATACTCGTCCTGAAGTGTTAGAAGGAATGGAAGTACCGGCAGTATTACTGTCCGGAAACCATGCCGAGATACGTCGCTGGCGTTTGAAGCAGTCGCTGGGCCGCACCTGGCTTAGAAGACCTGAACTTCTGGAAAACCTGGCTCTGACTGAAGAGCAAGCAAAGTTGCTGGCCGAGTTCAAAACAGAACACGCGCACCAGCAGCATGAACATGATGGGAATGCGTAATACGCTCCCGAATATCAGTTTACCCAGGATAAGAGATTAAATTATGAGCAACATTATTAAGCAACTTGAACAAGAGCAGATGAAGCAGGACGTACCTTCCTTCCGTCCAGGTGACACCGTGGAAGTGAAAGTATGGGTTGTTGAAGGTTCCAAAAAACGTCTGCAGGCATTCGAGGGCGTGGTTATCGCTATTCGTAACCGCGGTCTGCACTCTGCATTCACTGTTCGTAAAATTTCCAACGGCGAAGGCGTTGAGCGTGTCTTCCAGACTCACTCTCCGGTAGTTGACAGCATTGCTGTTAAACGTCGTGGTGCTGTACGTAAAGCTAAACTGTACTACCTGCGTGAGCGTACTGGTAAGTCTGCTCGTATTAAAGAGCGTCTGAACTAAGATTCGCTTAAGCGACATCCTGTTAGAAAGGGCTGGCCGAAAGGCTGGCCCTTTTTTTATCCCATCGCACCTCTCGCGTTAACCCTTACGTCATAAATCATTTACAATGATCGCCTCTTCGGTGGAGGGTAAGTGGATAACGTACTGCATCAGCATAGCTGGAAACGCGCAGCGGCAATGACCGCGCTGTTTGCGATCCTGCTGATCGTCGTGGCGCCGCTGATCTCCGTCTCGCTGCAAAAAGATCCCATGAGCGCCATGTCCGGCATGCACCATGACATGAGCATGATGTCGATGGACGAGCATCACGTTGATATGTCCCACAGCATGCCGGTCGACCACGCTGAAGCCTGCGGCTACTGCGTGCTGTTAGCCCACGTGCCGGGCGTGATGCTGGCGCTTATCGTCCTGCTCAGCGTGGTGTTGCAGCGGCTGCGGTTGAAGCCGCCTCGTCAGGCGGTCAGCCACTGGCACTTTTTCCCCTGGCTTTACCCTGATACCCGCGCGCCGCCGCCGCGGTCTGCTTTCTCCCTTTAAAAACAAAATCGATAACTTTTTGCCATAAAAGGAAAAGTATGACTACCTGCACGCCGCGCGCGGCATGGGGAAACCTGCTGCGTCGCCTCCATTTCTATATCGGGCTGTTTGTCGGTCCGTTTATCTTCTTTGCTGCTCTGACCGGCACGCTGTATGTCGCTACGCCGCAGCTGGAAAATGCGCTGTACCATCACGCGCTCCACGCGGATGCCGTGGGTGAGGCGCAGCCTCTTGCTGCACAAATTGCCGTGGCCGAAAAGGCCGCAGGATCGGATCTGCGTCTGCATGCCGTTCGTCCGGGGCTGGAAAAGGGCGAAACCACTCGCGTGATGTTTGCCGACCCGGCGCTTGGCCCCTCGGAGCATCGGGCTATTTTTATCGATCCCGTCAGCCTTGAGGAACGCGGTGATTTGACGGTCTATGGCACCAGCGGGATTTTGCCGCTGCGCCAGACCATCGATTATCTGCATACCTCGCTGATGCTGGGCAACCCCGGGCGACTCTATAGCGAGCTAGCCGCCTCCTGGATGTGGGTGGCAGCCCTTGGCGGCATCGCGCTGTGGTTCTTCACCCGACCGAAGCGGCGCATTAACAATCGCTTCCAGAATCGTCGTCGCCTGCATGTGATCCTGGGCTGGACGCTGTTGGGGGGGATGCTGCTGTTCTCTGCCACCGGGTTAACCTGGTCACAGTGGGCCGGAGGCAACGTCGATAAGCTGCGCGCAGAAATGAACTGGCTGACGCCGCAGGTTAATACCCAGCTTTCAGGCGCGCCGGAAATGATGGATGAACACGCTGAGCATCATGGTCATCACGGTGGCATGACGATGCCTGAAACGCCCGTTGAGCCGTCGCTGTTCGACAGCGTATTGCAGGCTGCCCGCCAGGCCGGGATTGACGCAAACAAGCTGGAAATCCGTCCGCCAGGAATGGCCGATCGGGCCTGGACGGTAACGGAAATCGATCGCGGCTGGCCGACGCAGGTTGATGCCGTTGCCGTAGATCCGCACTCTCTGAAGGTGCTGGACAGCACGCGCTTCGTGGATTTCCCGCTGATGGCCAAACTCACCCGCTGGGGCGTGGATTTCCATATGGGGATCCTGTTTGGCCTGGCCAATCAGCTGCTGCTGATAGCGTTCGGTATTGCGCTGTGCGTGCTGATTATCTGGGGTTATCGGATGTGGTGGATGCGTCGTCCCGCCAAATCCAGCGCGGATCCGGTGCAAACGCTGTATCAGAGCTGGCTGGCATTGCCGCTGTGGGGAAGAGGGCTGACGCTCGTTACGGGCGTCTTGCTGGGGCTGGCGCTGCCGGTGATGGGCGTCAGCCTGGCGCTGTTCATTGTGATTGACTGGCTGCGCTGGCGAGCGGCTTCAGGCGTGTCGCTCGCCGGGACATCCGTTAAATAACGTTATGGCGTGCTGATGACCACCGCCACACGGCGATTCTCAGCGCGCCCTTGCGCAGTGCTGTTGCTGCTTACAGGGTATTTTTTACCTAAACCCCGCGTGGTGAGGTTGCCGCGCGGGATATTCGCCCCCTTCGCCCAGGCATCCGCCACGACATTAGCGCGTTTCAACGAAAGCGCTTCGTTGTAGCTGTCTTCACCATAGTTGTCGGTATGGCCGTCCATCCGGGCGTGGTTCAGACCGGTTGCCGCCAGGCGCGAAGCCATGGTCCTGATTTGCGTTTCACTTTCGGGGCGCAGCCTGGCATCGTTTTTATCAAACAGGATCTTATCCGACAGGCCCAGGGACCAGTCGCCGTTCAGTTCGTTAAAGCCGTAGGACTTCATTGCCGCGATTTGCTCTGGTGTGAATTTGCCGTCCGGCGTCTGGCACCCGGACATAGCCAGAGATGCCAGTAACAACGGCGCAAAGTATCGCTTTAACATATCGTCTTCCTTTCAGGATATTGTTTTCGAACGCTGGTTTTTAACCAGGTACATATTGCGGTCGGCTTGCTCCAGTAATGCCTCGACGGAGGCATTTTCCCACGCCAGAGCAAAGCCAATGCTGAGTGACATCGATGCCGTATGTCCGTTATGCAGATCGAACGGACGAATGAATTGCCGCGACAGCGCAGCACAAATGCTCTGGACCTCACGCTCTGAATGGACGCCGTACAGGATCATGGCAAACTCGTCGCCGCCAAGACGGTAAGACTGATGACGTTTTTCGCCAAACTCGACCATCCTTTTAGCGGCTTCGATCAGCACGCAGTCACCCGCGGCATGGCCCCAGGTATCGTTGATAAACTTGAAATTATCGCCGTCCAGAAAGAGCAGGGCAGAATTGGTTTTTGCAGAGGCGTCGTTCATTAATGCCGCAATATTGTTGCGAAACGCGGCGCGGTTTGCGAGCCCGGTGAGCGGGTCGTGCATGGCGGTACGCAACAGCTGAGCGTTTTTCGCCTGTAGCTTAAGCTGCCACTCCTCCATTTCATCCAGCAGGCTGTTGAAGTCTTCACCAAACTGGTGGAACTCTTCTATGCGGCCTTCCGTTACGCGGCGGGAGAAGTTGCGGTTGGTGCGTACGTCATGAACAACGTCTGTAATGTTTTGCATTTCAGTGACCATACCGTGATGCAGCGAACGGGTGATGGTCAATGCGACGGCAGAGGCAAACAGAATGCAGCCGGTGAGGACCGCAAATGACAGCCAGATAAAGTGGCCGATCAGGCTGTCTCGTGCGGTCAGGCGAATTTCGCCAATCTTAATGCCGTTGTGCATGATGGGCTGTGCGATCGGAACAGGGAACAGCCAGCGGCTGACCAGCGTACCCAGCGTGTCGGTATTATTCGCCGGGTTCCATGCCCACCAGGCAAACCGTTTCTGATGCGCATTAAGCACTTCCGCCACGGAAAATTGCCCCTGTTTACCGAGGGCGGCCAGCGTTTCATTTGCCGCCACGGCATCATTGAAAACCAGAGAGGCTTCAAGGCTGTGGCTCATGGTGGCACCGGTTAATTCAAGGTTTTTTTGCGCGTATTGCTTTAATGTCACCACGGAAGCGAAACACAGCAGCAACCATATAAACGTCATTGTTATAATGACGCTTATCATGCTGATTCGCCGCAACGTTCTTTTAAACGTTGGACGCGGTATTGATGTGACATCCTTATTCATGCTTCTTATTCCGTGCGAGCATTAATACATCCGGATTGACTCTGACACCACTGCGCGTTAGGGCATCCAGATTGACGGAAAACCTGACCTGGTTGTGCTCTATAATCAGACAAAATGCGCTACCAATAACGCATTCAGGATTTTGCTCTGACATTAAGAGTAACGCCCGGCCCTGGTATTCGCTTATTAATTCCAGCTGCTTAGCTGGGGATTCAGTCCCGAAATAAAGGGCATCACACGTTGCGGTGAGTGCTTCCCGGTCACTGTGCACAATGACAGGGACATAGGGCAACGGGTTTTGCTCATCTTCACTGCTGAGCGCATGGGTATAGTGAGAAGAGGCATAAATGCAGAGTTTAGGCTGGCCGGACAGCGCGGGCCATCGGGTATAGCTCACAATACCTGAAACAATCGAACGTACCGATTTATCCGTTTCCGTAAACGTGCCAGCGGCGACAGGGCCCACCATAAGGAGCAGCATTAGCGCCAGCGTCAGTCGGAGCAAAGCGATCAAGAATGCATTTCTCATCAGAGTCCGCCAAACTGCTCCGGAAATAGATGTCCTTAAGAGTTGCAGGCAGAATACCATTTTTTGTTAAAGTCGTCATTATGTCAGAAATATCCCCGGGTTGACCTAAGCTAAATCTCACGCGTGCTTATATTCCGGAGAATTGAGATAGGCTCAATTCAGCCTGGTGGAACTCATGCTTTTATCCATTCCCGTTTGCCATGAATCATGCAGCCTGGCAGCATTCTCCGCGTTGGCACAGCTGGCATGGAATGATTTTCCCGCTAATCCCCAGGCGTGAATAAAGCCTGCTTCACATATTTTTTTCCGTCCGTCGGCGTAGCCTCGGAGATATTCAGCCCGATCCACCTGCGGGTCGTTAAAACTATCGGCCAGCGTCTGGTTATCTTTAACCGCAACGCCGTTCATGGCGTCTTCTTTACCTGCGCTGAACCAGTCCGGGCTGGTCCAGTGGGGCTGGAAGGTATAAGGATCGATCTGACAACCCGATAAAATCAGCAACAGCATCAGAGCAAATGGACGCATAGCGTGTCTCCTTTTTTTGAGCATAGCCTGGCTTAACTCTCCAGGTGTGTAATTTTATATTTACGATTTTGCGCATTGTTTTTCGCAATTATTTGCTTTGTGTAAAGTAAAGTGTACGTATTTTGGATTGAAATCTTTACTTGTTATGGTATCGTTGTTCCACCTCATTGAGGACATCCACTATCGCAAACGAGTTTTACAGGATCGCAATCATGCAAAAAGACGCGCTGAACAACGTACATATTACTGACGAACAGGTTTTAATTACTCCGGAGCAGCTGAAGGCAGAATTCCCGCTGAGCGTTGCGCAGGAGGCGCAGATTGAGCACTCGCGCCAGACCATCTCTGACATCATCGCGGGTCGCGATCCGCGCCTGCTGGTGGTATGCGGCCCTTGCTCGATTCACGATCCTGAAACCGCCATTGAGTACGCACGTCGATTTAAAGCATTAGCGGAGGAGGTCAGCGATAGCCTCTATCTGGTGATGCGCGTCTATTTTGAAAAGCCACGCACCACGGTTGGCTGGAAAGGGCTGATTAACGATCCGCACATGGATGGCTCGTTTGACGTGGAGGCAGGGCTGAAGATTGCGCGTCGCCTGCTGGTGGAGCTGGTGAGCATGGGGCTGCCGCTGGCAACCGAAGCGCTGGATCCGAACAGCCCGCAGTACCTCGGCGACCTGTTCAGCTGGTCTGCGATTGGTGCACGTACAACCGAATCACAAACCCACCGCGAGATGGCCTCTGGCCTGTCTATGCCGGTTGGTTTTAAAAACGGCACCGACGGTAGCCTCGCTACGGCGATTAACGCCATGCGTGCGGCCGCCATGCCGCACCGTTTTGTCGGTATTAACCAGGCGGGCCAGGTTTGCCTGCTGCAAACCCAGGGTAACCCGGACGGACATGTGATCCTGCGCGGCGGTAAAGCGCCAAACTACAGCCCGGCGGATGTTGCGCAGTGTGAAAAAGAGATGGAACAGGCGGGACTGCGCCCGGCGCTGATGGTAGATTGCAGTCATGGCAATTCCAATAAAGATTACCGTCGCCAGCCTGCGGTTGCAGAATCTGTGATTGCACAGATTAAAGATGGCAACCGTTCAATTATCGGTTTGATGATTGAGAGTAACATTCATGAAGGTAATCAGTCATCGGAACAGCCGCGCAGCGCGATGAAGCCCGGCGTCTCCGTAACGGATGCCTGCATCAGCTGGGAAACCACCGATGCGCTGCTGCGTGAGATCCACAAAGATTTGAACGGCCAGCTGGCGACGCGTCTGGCTTAAGAGGGTAGTTATGGTTGCTGAATTGACCGCATTACGCGATCAAATAGATGAAGTGGATAAGGCACTGCTGGATCTTCTGGCACGCCGCATGGCGCTGGTGGCTGAGGTCGGCGAGGTTAAAAGCAAATACGGCCTGCCGATTTACGTCCCGGAGCGCGAGGCCTCCATGCTCGCTTCCCGTCGCAAAGAGGCGCAGGCGCTGGGCGTTTCTCCGGATTTGATTGAGGATGTCCTGCGTCGCGTCATGCGCGAGTCCTATTCCAGCGAAAACGATAAGGGCTTCAAAACCCTTTGTCCTTCGCTGCGCCCGGTGGTTATCGTCGGCGGCGGCGGTCAGATGGGCCGTCTGTTTGAAAAGATGCTGACCCTTTCTGGCTACCAGGTACGCATTCTTGAAAAAGAGGACTGGCCGCAGGCGCCGGAACTGATGAAAGATGCGGGAATGGTTATCGTCAGCGTGCCGATCCACGTCACGGAACAGATCATCGGTAAACTTCCTCCACTGCCGGAGGACTGTATCCTGGTGGATCTGGCTTCCGTTAAAAATGGTCCGCTACAGGCAATGCTGGCGGCGCATACCGGCCCGGTGCTTGGGTTACACCCGATGTTTGGCCCGGACAGCGGCAGCCTGGCGAAGCAGGTGGTGGTTTACTGTGACGGACGGCAGCCGGAAGCCTATCAGTGGTTCCTGGAACAAATTCAGGTCTGGGGCGCTCGCTTGCACCGCATTAGCGCAGTAGAGCACGACCAGAACATGGCCTTCATTCAGGCGCTGCGCCACTTTGCGACCTTTGCCTATGGGCTGCATCTGGCGGAAGAAAATGTTCAGCTTGAACAACTGCTGGCACTTTCCTCGCCAATCTACCGCCTGGAGCTGGCGATGGTCGGGCGTCTGTTTGCGCAGGATCCGCAGCTTTATGCCGACATTATCATGTCGTCTGAAAATAATCTGGCGCTGATCAAACGCTACTATCAGCGCTTTGGCGAAGCCATCACCTTGCTGGAGCACGGCGACAAGCAGGCCTTTATCGACAGCTTCCGTAAGGTGGAGCACTGGTTCGGCGATTACGCCACGCGTTTCCAGAGTGAAAGCCGCACGCTGTTGCGCCAGGCAAATGACAGTCGCCAGTAATCCGATGATGTATATACTGAAAGCCAGCATCGCTGGCTTTTTTCATTTTGGGGAACTGTCATGGCCGAACCGCAGCTGCTGTTGAACTACACCGGGCATCTGCCCGAATGCCCGACGTGGAGCGCAGAAGAGAAGGCGCTTTACTGGGCGGATATTCTGGAAGGGGAGATCCATCGCTATCATCTGCCTACCGCAGAGCATACGGTGCTCTCATTCCATGAAGAAGTGGGGTGTTTTGCCCTGCGTGAGCGCGGCGGCTTTATCGTCGCGATGCGTAACGCTATCTGGCTGGCCGATAAACACGGCCTGCTCCAGCGTAAGGTATGTGATAACCCGTCTAACCCTCAGCTTGCGCGGTTTAACGACGGCGGAACCGATCGGCAGGGGCGCTTTTACGCGGGCACATTCTGGGGACCGGGAGATTATAACGGCGCCATGCTGATGCGTATCGACAACGATCTGACGCCGAAGGTGATCCAGTGCGACATTCACGGGCATAACGGCTTAGCGTTTAGCCCGGACGAGCAGTGGATGTTTACCTCAGACACGCCAAACGGTGTGATCTACCGTACGCCGCTGGATGAGTCTGGCGAACCCGGTAAGCGCGAAGCGTTTCGCCGGTTTAGCGAGGGGGAGGGCATACCCGACGGTGCGGCAATGGATGTGGAAGGATGCTACTGGAGCGCGCTGTTTGACGGCTGGCGGATAGCGCGATTTTCACCGCAGGGAGAACAGCTGGAAGAGTACCGGCTGCCGGTACGCTGCCCGACGATGGTCTGCTTTGGCGGGGACGATATGAAAACGCTGTTTATCACCACCACGCGGGAAAATATGGAGGCGGAGGAGCTGGCGAAATATCCCCTTTCCGGCGCCATCTTCACCCTGCCGGTTAATGTGGCAGGGATGAAGAAAAGCCGCTTTATCGAACGTTAAGCCGGGTCAACCGGGACCACGTTTTCGCTCGGATAGCAGCCCAGCACTTTCATCGAACGGGTGATCTCGCCCAGTTCGCGCAGGGCTTTCTGCATGGATGCAGATTCCAGATTTGCCTGCACGTCGAGATAAAACATCTCTTCCCACGGATTGCCATGAATAGGGCGCGATTCCAGCTTCGTCATGATCAGGTTGTGGTTGCGCAGTACCAGCAGCGCTTCTACCAGCGCCCCTGCCTGCTGGCCGGTCGCCATCAGCAGGGTAGTTTTAGCCGGAACCTGATCTGACACGTTGATGGCCTTGCGGGCCAGAACAATGAAACGGGTGATGTTCTGAGTCTGGTTTGCCAGATTACGCTCCAGCACCTGCAGCCCATACAGCGCGCCGCCCGCTTCGCTACCGAGTGCAGCGACGGCAGGGGAGTTTGCCTGCGCTACTTTTTCCATCGCCGCCGAGGTACTTTCGGTGTACTCAATTTTCCAGCTCGGATAGCGGTTCAGGAACTGGCTGCACTGCTGGAACGGCTGCGGATGGCTGTAAACCGTTTCGATCTGATGCAAATCGGTTGAGCCGGAAACCAGCACGCAGTGGTCGATAGGGATAGTCAACTCGCCTACCAGCGACAGGCTGGTATGCTGAAGCAGATCGTAAACATCGTTGATGGCGCCGGAACTGGTGTTCTCAATGGGCACCACGGCGTAATCGGCCTGGCCGGTTTCGACCTGATTGAAAATATCGGCAAATTTCGCGCAGCCGCTCTCAATAAACTCCTCGAAATGGCGGGCCGCGTACTGGCGCGCCGCCAGGTGCGAATAGGAGCCTTTCGGGCCGAGAAAGGCAATACGAGCAGAGTGCGGGTTGGTTTTGTTCAGATGCTGCTGGAGCAGGGCCTGCTGAGTCAGAACGGAATCTTCGATGATGAGCTGGAACAGGCGAGTAATGTAGTGAGCATCCAGATGATGTGCTTTACCGAGCTGAATCAACCGTTCCAGTAAATCGCGCTCGCGATCGATATCGCGCACCGGCCGATGGGAGTCCAGCTTGGCTTTACCCACTTCAATGGCCAGCGAACGGCGTTCAGCCAGCAGGGCCAGTAATTTTTCGTCAAGCGCGCTGATTTTTACGCGTAAATCCAGTAGCGGGTTTTCCGGTGTCATAGTGTTGCCTGTCTCATTTTATCGTTATCAAAAAAAAGGCCTCCCGGTGGGGGAGGCCTTGTTATTCGTCTTCGCATTCTTTATCACACGACGAAACGCCTCCCGGTCAGGGGAAGGTAAAAAAGAATGCGAAGAAAAACGGCGTCTGTTTCATGGGGTCATCCTGAAATTGATATCGTTAAAGTACCTGTACTGTTTTAACCCTGTCAATAAAAAACGCGCCCGGAGGCGCGTTGTCGGTACACTCAATTTAAAGGATTACTCTTCTTCAACTTCTTCCGCGAAGCTGGCGTCTTTCACCGATGTTGTGGCGCGACGGGCTTCACCTTTGTGTTGCACTTTATTGAGCTGCCGTTCCAGCTTGTTGATCAAATCGTTAATTGCGGTGTACATATCCTCGTGTTTTGCGCTGGCGACCAGATGGCCGTTTGGAGTATTGATAGTTGCATCAGCGACGAAACCCTGTGGCTCCTTGGACAGGATGATATGTGGATTAATCAAATGTGTTTGCCATTTATCCAGTTTGGCGAGACGGTCTGCGACGTGCTGGCGGATTGCCGGAGTAATTTCCATTTGTTTACTGGTAATGTTCATTGTCATAAATTTTACCTCTTGTCTTTCCGTCTTGGTGATTCCAGCATACCCGACCTAATGTCAAAATGTGTGATTTAGATCACGTTATTTTGTCGGTTTTTGTCAGGGAATCTTTTTTGTGAGGCAGGGCAGGAAGAGGCGAGATTTACCTTGTCGAACCCAGAATTTACGGTCATAGTTGACAGGATGTGTTGAGGCTAAACCGCTTCAGCTGAGGTCTGGAATGTATACAAAAACGGCAGCCATCGGGCTGCCGTTTTGCTTTGAAGCGGGATCAAGTGTTGCTGCTGTTCGCGGCGATGATTTTCGCAACTTTGTCAGCCTGAGCGGTCATCTGCATTTCACGATAGGCGTTTTCCATCAGCTTCAGGCCATCACGCGTTGCCTGCGTATCCGGATAATCACGCAGCATGCCTTCCACACGGTTAACCACGGCAACCCATGCGCCACGGCGGGTGTAGTATTCCGCTACGGAGTATTCATATTTCGCTAGGCGATTTTTCAGGAACACCAGACGCTTGGTGGCATCGGTAATGTACTGGCTGTTCGGATAGCTACGGACCAGCTTTGAGAAGTCATTGAAAGCATCACGCGCGTGCTGCGGGTCACGGTCAGAACGATCCACCCCGAAGAAGCCCTGCAGTGCGCTGTCATCCAGCGCCATGTTGGTCAGGCCGCGCATGTACATCACATAATCGATGTTAGGATGGGTAGGGTTCAGACGCATGAAACGATCGATAGTAGCCTGAGCCAAAGGCAGATCGGCATTTTTGTAGTAGGCATAGATAAGATCTAACTGTACCTGCTGCGAATACGGACCAAATGGATAGCGATTATCCAACGCTTCCAGTTGCGTTATCGCCTGTTTCCAGTTACCGTCCTGCAACTTTTGTTGTGCAGTCGCATAGATTTCATTCGGCGGATTGTCAGGGACCTGTTCATTCGAACCGGAGCAGCCCACCAAAGCCAGGCTCAACGTGGCCGCTGCCACCAGATATTTCATGCGCGTCATGACGTTTTGACTTTCCTCAAATGTTTGTCCGGGAGAAACTCAGTTCCTGCTCCCGATTAAGACCAGCTACAATAGCACACTATATTAAACGGCAAAGCCGTAAAACCCAACGTTAAACGAAGAAGCAGTTTATGGCACAACGAGTAGAACTCACCGCAACAGTCTCCGAAAATCAGCTCGGTCAACGCTTAGATCAGGCTTTGGCCGAATTGTTCCCTGATTATTCGCGTTCACGCATAAAAGAATGGATCCTTGACCAGCGTGTGCTGGTAAACGGCAAGATCTGGGACAAACCAAAAGAGAAAGTGTTTGGTGGGGAAGCTGTCGCCATCAATGCTGAAATCGAAGAGGAAGTCCGCTTCGAGCCGCAGGATATCCCCCTGAACATCGTCTATGAAGATGACGACATTCTGGTCATCAACAAGCCGCGTGACTTTGTTGTTCACCCGGGAGCGGGTAATCCTGATGGTACGGTACTGAACGCACTCCTCCATTATTATCCGCCAATTGCGGACGTACCGCGCGCCGGTATTGTTCACCGTCTGGATAAAGACACCACCGGCCTGATGGTGGTGGCGAAAACGGTCCCGGCTCAGACTCGCCTGGTAGAATCTTTGCAGCTGCGCGAAATTACCCGCGAGTATGAAGCGGTGGCGATTGGTCATATGACCGCTGGCGGCACGGTTGAAGAGCCAATCAGCCGTCACCCTACCAAACGTACTCATATGTCCGTGCATCCGATGGGTAAACCTGCCGTCACGCATTACCGCATCATGGAGCATTTCCGCATTCATACGCGCCTGCGTCTGCGTCTGGAAACCGGACGTACTCACCAGATCCGCGTACATATGGCGCACATTACCCATCCGCTGGTGGGTGACCCGGTGTACGGCGGTCGTCCGCGTCCGCCAAAGGGGGCGTCGGATGAATTTATCTCCGTGCTGCGCAAATTCGATCGCCAGGCCCTGCATGCAACTATGCTGCGTCTTTACCACCCAATTACCGGTATTCAGATGGAATGGCATGCGCCGATCCCGCAGGATATGGTGGAACTTATCGACGCGATGCGCGCGGATTTCGAAGAACATAAGGATCACGTGGACTGGTTATGACCAAGCTGATTGTCCCGGAGTGGCCGCTGCCTGAGGGTGTGGCTGCCTGTAGTTCAACCCGCATCGGTGGCGTGAGCCAGGGCGCATGGGCGTCTCTAAACCTTGGCGCACACTGTGGCGATAACCCGGAGCACGTTGAAGAGAACCGTAAGCGCCTCTTTGCTGCCGGAAATCTGCCTTCAAAACCTGTCTGGCTTGAGCAGGTGCATGGTAAAGCGGTACTGACGCTGTCCGGGGAACCGTATGCGTCTAAACGTGCCGATGCTTCATACAGTAATATTCCGGGAACGGTTTGCGCGGTAATGACCGCCGATTGCCTGCCCGTGTTGTTTTGCAACCAGGCGGGCACGGAAGTGGCTGCGGCGCACGCCGGCTGGCGTGGCCTGTGCGAAGGCGTGCTGGAAGAGACCGTCGCCTGCTTCCAGGACAATCCCGCTAACATCATTGCCTGGCTTGGCCCGGCGATTGGACCTCGCGCGTTTGAGGTGGGGCCAGAGGTGCGCGAAGCCTTTATGGAAAAAGATGCTCAGGCGGCTAATGCGTTTGTGGCTTCCGGCGATAAATATCTGGCCGATATTTATCAGCTTGCCCGCCAACGGTTAAATAATGTCGGCGTAACGCAGATTTTTGGCGGCGATCGCTGTACCTTCACCGAAAACGATGATTTCTTCTCCTATCGCCGCGACAAGACCACGGGTCGTATGGCAAGTTTCATTTGGCTGATATAACCTATAGAATCAAGACGATCCGGCACGCGCTGTTTTCTTTTCACATAATTCAGGTCATTAACCTTGAATAATTGAGGGATGACCTCATTTAATCTCCAGTAGCAAATTTGACCTGTTATGGGAGGAGTTATGCGTCTGGATCGTCTTACTAATAAATTCCAGCTTGCTCTCGCCGATGCCCAGTCCCTCGCACTGGGGCACGACAACCAATTTATCGAACCTCTTCATTTAATGAGCGCCTTGCTGAATCAGGAAGGGGGATCGGTACGTCCTTTATTAACGTCCGCTGGCATTAATGCCGGCCAGTTACGCACCGCCATCGATCAGGCGCTGAGTCGTTTACCGCAGGTGGAAGGTACCGGCGGCGACGTGCAGCCGTCACAGGATCTGGTGCGCGTGCTGAACCTTTGCGACAAGCTGGCGCAAAAGCGTGGGGACAACTTTATTTCGTCAGAGCTGTTTGTTCTGGCGGCGCTTGAATCACGCGGTACCTTGACCGACCTGCTGAAATCTGCCGGCGCTACCACCGCCAACGTGACTCAGGCGATTGAGAAAATGCGTGGAGGTGAAAGCGTGAACGATCAGGGAGCCGAAGACCAACGTCAGGCTTTGAAGAAATTTACGGTCGATCTGACCGAACGTGCCGAGCAGGGCAAGCTTGACCCGGTGATCGGCCGTGACGAAGAAATTCGCCGTACTATTCAGGTATTGCAGCGTCGTACCAAAAATAACCCGGTGCTGATTGGTGAGCCCGGCGTTGGTAAAACCGCCATCGTTGAAGGGCTGGCGCAGCGTATCGTTAATGGTGAAGTACCGGAAGGGCTGAAGGGCCGCCGCGTGCTGGCACTGGATATGGGCGCGCTGGTGGCCGGGGCGAAGTATCGCGGCGAGTTCGAAGAGCGTCTGAAAGGCGTGCTGAACGATCTGGCAAAACAGGAAGGCAACGTTATCCTGTTTATCGACGAACTGCATACCATGGTCGGGGCCGGTAAAGCTGACGGCGCAATGGATGCCGGGAACATGCTGAAGCCTGCGCTGGCGCGTGGTGAACTTCACTGCGTCGGTGCCACCACGCTGGACGAGTATCGTCAGTATATTGAAAAAGATGCCGCGCTGGAGCGTCGTTTCCAGAAGGTGTTTGTTGCTGAGCCAAGCGTTGAAGATACCATCGCGATCCTGCGTGGTCTGAAAGAGCGTTATGAACTGCACCACCATGTGCAGATCACTGACCCGGCCATCGTTGCGGCGGCGACGCTTTCGCATCGTTATATCGCTGACCGCCAGCTGCCGGATAAAGCAATCGACCTTATTGATGAAGCCGCGTCCAGCATCCGTATGCAGATTGACTCGAAACCGGAAGAGCTGGACCGACTCGATCGCCGCATCATTCAGCTCAAGCTGGAACAGCAGGCGCTGAACAAAGAGTCTGATGAAGCGAGTAAGAAACGCCTGGATATGCTCAACGAAGAGCTGGAAGAGAAAGAGCGCCAGTATTCTGAGTTAGAAGAAGAGTGGAAAGCCGAGAAAGCGTCGCTTTCTGGCACCCAGACGATCAAGGCGGAGCTGGAACAGGCGAAAATTGCCATTGAGCAGGCGCGCCGCGTAGGTGATTTGGCGCGGATGTCCGAGTTGCAGTACGGCAAAATTCCTGAACTGGAAAAACAGCTTGAGATTGCCACGCAGTCGGAAGGCAAAACCATGCGTCTGCTGCGTAATAAAGTGACGGATGCTGAGATTGCCGAAGTGCTCGCACGCTGGACCGGTATCCCCGTTGCCCGCATGATGGAAAGCGAACGTGAGAAACTGCTGCGCATGGAGCAGGATCTGCACCAGCGCGTGATTGGTCAGAACGAGGCCGTTGAGGCGGTTTCCAACGCCATTCGTCGTAGTCGCGCGGGGCTGTCCGATCCAAACCGCCCAATCGGTTCGTTCCTGTTCCTGGGGCCAACCGGTGTCGGTAAAACCGAGCTGTGTAAAGCGCTGGCTAACTTTATGTTCGACAGCGATGACGCGATGGTGCGTATCGATATGTCCGAGTTTATGGAAAAACACTCCGTCTCGCGTCTGGTTGGCGCACCTCCGGGATATGTCGGCTATGAAGAGGGCGGTTACCTGACGGAAGCGGTGCGTCGTCGTCCTTATTCCGTCATCCTGCTGGATGAGGTGGAGAAGGCGCATCCTGACGTGTTCAACATCCTGTTGCAGGTACTGGATGATGGCCGTCTGACGGACGGGCAAGGCAGAACGGTCGACTTCCGTAATACGGTGGTGATCATGACTTCGAACCTGGGTTCCGATTTGATTCAGGAACGCTTCGGCGAGCTGGATTACAGCCATATGAAGGATCTGGTACTGGGGGTAGTCAGCCAAAACTTCCGTCCGGAGTTCATTAACCGTATTGATGAAGTCGTGGTGTTCCATCCGCTGGGTGAGAAACACATTGCGTCGATTGCACAGATTCAGCTGCAGCGTCTGTATAAACGTCTTGAAGAGCGTGGTTATGAAATCCACATCTCCGATGATGCGCTGAAGCTGCTGAGCGCGAATGGTTACGATCCTGTTTATGGCGCGCGTCCATTAAAACGTGCAATCCAGCAGCAGATCGAAAACCCGCTGGCGCAGCAAATCCTTTCCGGGGAGCTGGTTCCGGGCAAAGTTATCCGACTGGAAGCCAACGACGATCGAATTGTGGCAGTGCAGTAAGTCACAAAACGCAAAAACGAGCCGCTTGCGGCTCGTTTTTGTTTAAAAACCAGGCGAGAATTGAGGTCTGGGATGCGATTTGCCTGGAAAGTGAGCAGTTAGTAAATAATTTTCACTTTATCCTTGCAGCTTCGGAATTACTCCCTATAATGCGCCTCCACTGACACGGAACAACGGCACGCAAGCCGCCGGGTCAGCAGAGAAAAGCGAAATAATCGCTTGACTCTGAAGCGGGAAAGCGTAATATGCACACCCCGCGCCGCAGC
>NZ_JAPNMC010000026.1:0-33833 GCF_026627565.1 Enterobacter cloacae complex sp. 2022EL-00788
AAAGACGCGGAGAAAAATTTCTGGCAGACTGTCTGTAAAGGCACGATGAGGTCTCTTCTGATTTGTTAGCGCAACCAGTAGATCACACTTCATCGTGCTTTTCATTTTTCTGGGGAACCCTCAGCCCGCAGGGAGAGGGAGATCATCTTTCTAAACCATCGTTTCAAAATTTAGCGCTTTTGTGAGGCGCTTCACCCTCCCTTTTCCAGCCGTAGTCTAATTTTTAAACGTCTAAAACTAAAACACCGTTTTAACGCTTATCTCACTACCCTGGAGTTACTTAATGAAAACGACCCTCAAGCCGTTACTGGCCGCTCTGTGCCTGTCTGCTTTTGCCTGCACCGTCTCCGCCCAAACCATTAAAGCCGCAGACGTGCACCCGGAAGGCTATCCGAACGTGGTGGCCGTGCAGCAGATGGGTGAAAAACTCAAACAACAAACCGACGGCAAGCTGGAGATTAAGGTCTTCCCGGGCGGCGTGCTGGGCGATGAAAAGCAGATGATTGAGCAGGCGCAGATGGGAGCGATTGATATGATCCGCGTCTCTATGGCACCGGTTGCCGCCATCCTGCCGGATATCGAAGTGTTTACGCTGCCCTACGTGTTCCGCGATGAAGACCACATGCACAAGGTGATCGACGGGGACATCGGCAAGCAGATCGGCGACAAGCTCACCGCCAACCCGAAATCGCGGCTGGTCTTCCTCGGCTGGATGGACTCCGGCACCCGCAACCTGATCACCAAAGCGCCGATCGTGAAGCCGGACGATCTGAAAGGGAAGAAAATTCGCGTGCAGGGCAGCCCGGTGGCGCTGGCCACGCTGAAAGCGATGGGGGCCAACTCGATCGCGATGGGCGTCAGTGAGGTTTACAGTGGTATGCAGACCGGCGTAATCGACGGCGCGGAGAACAATCCGCCAACCTTTATCGCCCATAACTACATGCCGGTTGCGAAAAACTACACCCTGAGCGGCCACTTTATCACCCCGGAAATGCTGCTCTACTCAAAAGTAAAATGGGACAAGCTGAGCGCCGACGATCAGCAAAAAATCCTGACGCTGGCCCGTGAGGCGCAGTTAGAGCAACGCAAGCTGTGGAACGCGTATAACGACCAGGCGCTTGAGAAAATGAAGGCCGGCGGCGTGCAGTTCCACGATATCGATAAAGCGGTGTTTATCAAGGCGACGGAGCCGGTGCGCGCGCAGTATGGCGACAAGCATCAGGATCTGATGAAAGCCATCGCTGACGTTCAGTAAGCCGGAGTACGTATGTCCGAACTCTACCTGAAGTGGATGGACCGTCTGTACCTGCTCGCCATGACGGTGGCGGGCGTCTCGCTGCTGGTGATGACGATTGTGATCCCCATTGGCATCTTCTCACGCTACGTGCTCAATCGCGGGGAATCCTGGCCCGAGCCTGTCGCCATCATCTGTATGGTGACGTTTACCTTCATCGGCGCGGCGGTGAGCTACCGCGCCGGATCGCATATTGCGGTCAACATGCTTACCGACCGCCTGCCCGCGTCGCTGCAACGGCTGTGCGCGCGAGTGGTGGACCTGCTGATGCTGCTGATCGCCGGCCTGATGTGCTGGTACAGCTACTGGCTGTGCGTCGAGCTGTGGGAGCAGCCGGTGGCAGAGTTTCCGCTCCTGACCTCCGGCGAAAGCTATCTGCCGCTGCCTGTCGGGTCGGCCATTTTGATCCTGTTTGTGCTTGAGCGCCTGCTGTTTGGCTCGCAGGAAAACCGTCCGGTCGTGCTGATCGGCAATCACAGTTAAGGGGTGAACGATGGATGCTTTTATTTTGTTATTCACCCTCGCCATTTTGCTGGCGCTGGGTATGCCGGTGGCCTTCGCCGTTGGCCTAAGCGCCGTGGCGGGCGCGCTGTGGATCGACCTGCCGCTGGAGGCGCTGATGATCCAGATCACCAGCGGGGTCAATAAATTCACCCTGCTGGCGATCCCGTTCTTCATCCTCGCCGGGGCGATCATGGCGGAAGGCGGCATTGCCCGGCGTCTGGTGAATTTCGCCTACGTGTTTGTCGGCTTTATTCGCGGCGGGCTGTCGCTGGTGAACATCGTCGCCTCGACGTTCTTCGGCGCGATTTCCGGCTCGTCGGTGGCGGATACGGCGTCCATCGGCAGCGTGATGATCCCGGAAATGGAGAAGAAGGGCTATCCGCGCGAATACGCCGCGGCGGTCACGGCGAGCGGGTCGGTGCAGGCGATCCTGATCCCGCCCAGCCACAACTCGGTGATTTACTCCCTGGCGGCGGGGGGAACGGTCTCTATCGCCACGCTGTTTATCGCAGGGGTATTGCCGGGCCTGCTGCTTGGCGTAAGCCTGATGGTGCTTTGCCTGTGCTTCGCCCGTAAGCGCGGCTATCCGAAGGGGGATAAAATCCCGTTCAGGCAGGCGCTGAAAATTATGCTCGACGCCCTGTGGGGGCTGATGACGGTGGTGATTATCCTCGGCGGGATCTTGTCCGGAATCTTTACCGCCACGGAATCCGCCGCCGTGGCCTGCCTGTGGGCGTTTTTCGTCACCATGTTCATCTACCGCGACTACAGGTGGAGCGAACTGCCGAAGCTGATGTGCCGCACGGTTAAAACCGTCACCATCGTGATGATTTTGATCGGCTTTGCGGCAGCGTTTGGCGCGGTAATGACCTACATGCAGCTGCCGATGCGCATCACCGAGTTCTTCACCTCGCTCTCCGATAACAAGTACGTGATCCTCATGTACCTCAACATCATGCTGCTGCTGATTGGCACGCTGATGGACATGGCGCCGATCATCCTGATCCTGACGCCGGTGCTGCTGCCGGTGACCAACGCCCTGGGGATCGACCCGGTGCATTTTGGCATGATCATGATGGTCAACCTGGGGATCGGGCTGATCACCCCGCCGGTCGGGTCGGTGCTGTTCGTGGCAAGCGCGGTGAGTAAGCAGAAGATCGAAACCGTGGTGCGGGCGATGCTGCCGTTTTACGGCATCCTGCTGGTGGTGCTGGGGATGGTGACCTACATCCCGGCGATTTCCCTGTGGCTGCCGGGGGTGTTAGGGATGCAGTGACGCGTGCGGCCTGATGCCCTCACCCCGGCCCTCTCCCGCGGGGAGAGGGGGCAAACACGAGAAACGGCAACCCGGTTGCCGTTTCACGTTTACCTTTGACGCAACAACCGCAGCGCGTTCGCCGTCACCAGCACCGTCGCCCCGGTGTCGGCCAGCACCGCCAGCCACAGCCCGGTCATGCCGAGCAGCGTGGTCACGAGGAATATCATCTTCAGGCCCAGCGCAATGCCGATGTTCTGACGGATGTTGGCGCGCGTGGCCCGCGCGAGGCTAATCATCTGCGCCAGGCCGGTCAGGCGGTTGTGGGTTAGCGCCGCGTCGGCGGTTTCCAGCGCCACGTCGGTGCCGCTGCCCATGGCAATGCCAATGGTCGCCGCCTTCATTGCCGGGGCATCGTTAATGCCGTCGCCGACCATCGCCAGAGGGGCGTGGCGGTTCAGTTCGGTGACGGCGCTGACCTTATCGGCTGGCAGCAATCCGGCCTTAAACGCCAGCCCCAGCTCGTCGGCGATCGCTGCCGCCGCGCGCGGGTTATCGCCGGTCAGGATTACGCCCTGTATGCCTGATTTGTGCAGTGCGTCGACGGCCTCTTTCGCATCAGTACGCAGGGTATCGCGCAGCGCCAGCAAGCCCATCGGCACATCGTCCTGCATTACCGTCACCACCGTTTGCCCGGCCTGCTCCAGCGCCTGAACCCGGGCGGAAGGGGAGTGGCCCGCCGCGGCGATCAGCACTTTTTTTCCGTCGACCACCGCTTCAATCCCTGACCCGACCAGCGCGCGCTGCGCCGTTGCCGCCGGGATCGTTAACCCGCGCGCCTGCGCCTCGCGCACTATCGCCAGCGCCAGCGGGTGGGTAGAGCCTTGCTCCACGGCGGCGGCCAGCGTCAGCAGATCGTCTTCACTGACATCCTGCGGATACACGCCGGTCACCTGCGGTTTGCCGACGGTGAGCGTTCCGGTTTTGTCGAAGGCAACGTGCCGGATCTGGCTCAGCTGCTCCAGCGCCGCGCCGCCCTTAATCAGCGCTCCGCGACGTGCCGCCGCCGCCAGCCCGGAGGTAATGGCCGCCGGCGTGGAGATCACCAGCGCGCACGGGCAGCCAATCAGCAGCAGCGTCAGCCCTTTATAAATCCAGCCCTCCCACGGCGCGCCGAAAAACAGCGGAGGAACGACGGTCACCAGCAGGGCAACCAGCATGATGGCGGGGGTGTAAATCCGGCTGAAGCGATCGATAAAGCGTTCGACCGGCGCGCGTCGCTCTTCGGCCTCTTCAATCAGCTTCAGGATGCGGTCGATGGCGCTGTCTCCCGGTTCGGACAGCACCCTAAGCTGCACGAGGCGGTCAACGCTGGTGGCGCCGGCGGGCACTTTCTCTCCTGCCGCGCGTTCAACCGGAATGGATTCGCCGGTAAGGGCGCTTTCGTCAAAGCCTGCGGTGGCGGTGAGCAGCGCGCCGTCGGCAGGCAGGCGCCCGCCTGCGGGCACTTCAATCACGTCGCCCGGGCGCAGGGTGCTGATGGCCACAGTTTCGCGCTTATCGTTCACAACCCGCGTGGCGGTTTCAGGCTTCAGGGCCATCAGCGCGCTTACCCCCTTACGCGCCCGGCTCGCCGCCCAGCCTTCAAGACGTTCGCCGATCAGAAACAGCAGCAGGACCATGGCCGCTTCCGCCGTCGCGCCAATAAACAGCGCCCCGATGGCCGCCACGCTCATCAGCGTTTCGATGGCAAACCAGCTGCCGCTTCGCATCAGGCGCAGCGCCTGGCGGGCAATCGGGAACAGGCCGACCAGCGTGGTGGCGATAAACGCCAGGTTGCCGAGCGGATGGTTAACCTGCTCCAGCCCCCAGCTCAGGGCCATCATGATGATGAGGGTCACGAGCGGCAGGTTTTCCTTCAGGGAGGAGGTCTTTTCAACAGGCGTCGTTTCGCTGCGCAGGGTATAGCCCGCCTTGCTGACCGCGGCTTCTACCTGTTTGCTGACGTTGCTATCGGCGCTGACCAGCAGCTTTTCGGTGGCGAACAGGACCTGAACGTGGTTCACGCCCGGCACCTGCCTTACCGCGTTTTCAACCTTACGGGCGCAGGCTGCGCAGTCCATACCGTTGACGAGCCAGCTGTAGCGGCTACCGCTTTCCGGCAGGACGTCAGCCTGCGTTTCGCATGCTCCCTCGCAGCAGCAGTCGTCTTTCGGCGGAACCGGGCTGAGCTTAAGCGCCGAGAATTGTGGGACTTTTTTTGGTGCTTCTGGAGTCGACATGGCAGTCTCCGGTAATGATAATTTTCTCATTAACCGCAGCATACACTCTGGAGTCGACTCCAGAGTCAAGCGTTATTTAGATGTACAGCGAACGCACAATCAGGAAGTGTCCGGCAAAGTAACAGGCGGCGGAAATAGCGTTATCCGCGCGGAAGCGGCGGCGATAGTGGCTGCCCAGCCAGACGATATTACCGAGCAACAGCAGCGCCGCGCCGAAGAAGGCGGACATGGCCTGTGAGGTCGGGCGGAAGAACCACAGCTCACCGGCCAGCCACACCATCACCAGCGTCATGGCGATAAAGGTACACACCGGCAGGCGCATCTCTTCCAGGCGCGACCAGATCACCGCAATCAGCAGCGCGCCAATCACCAGCAGCACCAGCGGCAGCGGCCAGAAGATGGAGAGCGTCATCTGGCTGGCAAAGTAGATGGTATAGAGCAGATGGGAGAGGAAGAATGCCCCAACGGCGTACAGCAGGCGCTGACGCGGCAGCAGGGTTAAGGCATCGCCAATCAGGGACGCGCACAGCCCGGCGAGAACCAGGTAGCTGATGGCGTTAAACATCGGCGCCTGCCAGGCCAGCAGCAGAAGCAACAGCAGCGTGACGGGTTTAAACAACCAGCGCTGCCAGGCTGGACCGCGATAGGACGCATCGACGTAAAGCCATGCGGAAAAACAGACAGCGATAAATGACCAAAGCATATTAACTCCCTGTAACTGTTGAGGCTGAATAATCAGTTTCTGATCCAGTGTAGTGACGCGAGCGGCCGTTTGGCAATGCCGGGGCAGGCGAGGTATCCTGAATTCCGCATAATCTGATGGGACGTTTGTATGAGCAAGATGCCGCTTTTTTTCATTATCGTGGTGGCGATTATCGTTATTGCCGCCTCGTTTCGCTTCGTGCAGCAGCGCCGCGAGAAGGCGGACAACGATGCCGCGCCGCTGGTGCAAAAGCGCGTGGTGGTGACCAACAAGCGCGAGAAACCGCTCAACGATCGCCGTTCACGCCAGCAGCAGGTCACGCCAGCCGGCACAGCGATGCGCTATGACGCGAGCTTTAAGCCGGAAACCGGCGGGCTGGAGATGACCTTCCGCCTGGAGGCGCAGCAGTACCATCAGCTGACGGTGGGAGAGAAAGGGACGCTGAGCTACAAAGGGTCGCGGTTTGAAGGGTTTGAACCGGAGCAGTAATTTTCCCCTCACCCCGGCCCTCTCCCCAAAGGGGAGAGGGTGTAAGCGTCCCCTCTCCCCTTCGGGGAGAGGGTTAGGGTGAGGGGGTTACTTCTTCACCTGCGCCTTAAATTTCTTCATCCACACCAGCAGCTCGAACACGCCGAAAATAAATACCCGCAGCTGCTGCCAGCCTGTCATCGGTGGGCTATCTTTCGGCAGGCCGTTTTTCAGCATCACCATCTGCAGGGCGTGCATGAAGGCGGTAAAGATCAGCGCCACGTTAACGAAGATGTTCAGCGGACGCGGGAACGGGTGCACCAGATTCAAAATCAAAAATGCCCAGACGCCCAGCATCAGCAAACGTCCCAGGTTAATCAGTACTGGCATCGGAGCCTCCTTGTGCCTGACGATGATACAGACGATAAGCCACCTGGCCTGCGACCTTTTCGCGGTGCAGATCCCAGTGAACGGGAACGGGTGGCAGACCATTCTCCACCTCGCTTTCAACGTAAATCAGCGCGTCGTCTGCCAGCCAGCCGTTTTTTTCCAGCAACAGTAGCGTCTCTTCCAGCAGCCCCTTGCGGAAAGGCGGGTCAACAAACACCACGTTATGCGGCGTGCCCGGCTGCGCGAGATAGCTCAGCGTGTTGGTGTTCACCACCTTCGCGTTGTTCGCTTTCAGCGTAGCCAGATTTTGCTGCAACGTCTGCGCGACGCCGCGCTCCATCTCCAGCAGCGTGGCGCTGGCGGCATAGCGCGACAGCGCCTCCAGCCCTAACGCACCGCTCCCGGCGAAGCAGTCCAGGCAACTGGCGTCTACCATTGAGGGGGCAAGCCAGTTGAACAGCGTCTCGCGAACGCGGTCCGTGGTGGGGCGTAAACCGGGGCTATCCGGCACCGGTAATTTCCGGCCTCGCCACTGACCGCCGATAATTCGTATTTGACCGGCCGGGGCGCGGGTGGGTTTCTTCATCTCAGGAAAGCTCTGTTAACAATGCCCTGCGATTGCGGGCGGTGATGTCAATTAAGTAAAGTGTTAGACTATTTCATCATTTTTTTAGCTTCCCTGTATATAGCGCCGCGAGGAGTGTAGTCGCAGATGGCAAAACAAAAAAAACGTGGCTTCTTTTCCTGGTTGGGTTTCGGTGAAAAAGAGCAAGAAACAGAACAGAAAACCGAAGAACAACAGGTTGCAGAAGAGCAGTCACAGCCTGAAACGCCTGTAGAAACCGCTGCGGTTGTCGAGGCGGAAGAAACGGCGCACAGCAAAGAAGAGATTGAAACCTTTGCTGAAGAGGTGGTTGAGATCACTGAACAGGTTCAGGAGAGCGAGAAGCCCGAGCCGGTTGTTGTCGAAGAGATTGTCAAAACGCCGCAGGCCGCTATCGAACACGAAGCGCTGCCGCTGCCGGAAGAGGTGAAAGCCGAAGAGGCTACTGCCGAAGAGTGGCAGGCCGAAGCGGAAACCGTTGAAATTGTTGAGGCGGTGGAAGAAGAAGCCGCGCTTGAGCCGGAGCTGACCGACGAAGAGCTGGAAGCGCAGGCGCTGGCGGCGCAGGCGGCTGAAGAAGCGGTTATCGTCGTGCCGGTAGAAGAGCAGGTCGAAGAGCAGGCCGAAGAAGAGATCGCTCAGGAGCAGGAGAAGCCGACCAAAGAAGGTTTCTTCGCCCGCCTGAAGCGCAGCCTGTTAAAAACCAAAGAAAATTTAGGTTCCGGATTTATCAGTCTGTTCCGCGGCAAGAAGATCGACGACGATCTGTTCGAGGAGCTGGAAGAGCAGCTGTTGATTGCGGACGTGGGTGTGGAAACCACCCGTAAGATCATCACCAACCTGACCGAAGGGGCGAGCCGCAAACAGCTGCGCGACGCCGAAGCGCTGTACGGCCTGCTGAAAGACGAGATGGGCGAAATTCTCGCAAAAGTTGACGAACCGCTTAATATTGAAGGCAAAATGCCATTTGTTATTCTGATGGTTGGCGTCAACGGCGTGGGTAAAACCACCACCATCGGCAAGCTGGCGCGTCAGTTTGAGCAGCAGGGCAAATCGGTCATGCTGGCGGCGGGCGATACCTTCCGTGCGGCAGCGGTGGAGCAGCTCCAGGTGTGGGGCCAGCGCAACAACATTCCGGTGATTGCCCAGCACACCGGCGCGGACTCCGCCTCCGTGATTTTCGATGCCATTCAGGCGGCGAAGTCGCGTAACGTGGACGTGCTGATTGCCGATACCGCAGGGCGTTTGCAGAACAAATCGCACCTGATGGAAGAACTGAAGAAAATCGTCCGCGTCATGAAGAAGCTGGACGAAGAAGCACCGCATGAAATTATGCTGACTATCGACGCCAGCACCGGACAGAACGCCATTAGCCAGGCGAAGCTGTTCCATGAAGCGGTAGGGCTGACGGGGATCACGCTGACCAAGCTGGACGGCACCGCGAAAGGCGGGGTGATCTTCTCCGTGGCCGACCAGTTCGGCATTCCTATCCGCTACATCGGTGTGGGCGAGCGTATTGAGGATTTGCGTCCGTTTAAGGCGGACGACTTTATTGAGGCATTATTTGCCCGAGAGGACTAACAATGATTCGCTTTGAACACGTCAGCAAGGCCTATCTCGGTGGGAGACAAGCGCTGCAGGGGGTGACATTCCACCTGCAGCCAGGCGAGATGGCATTTCTGACCGGCCATTCCGGCGCGGGGAAAAGTACCCTGCTCAAGCTTATCTGTGGGATCGAACGGCCAAGCGCCGGGAAAATCTGGTTCAGCGGCCATGAAATTAGCCGTCTAAAGAACCGTGAAGTGCCGTTTCTGCGCCGTCAGATTGGCATGATTTTCCAGGATCACCACCTGCTGATGGATCGCACGGTTTTCGACAACGTGGCGATCCCGCTGATTATTGCCGGCGCCAGCTACGATGATATCCGCCGTCGCGTCTCTGCGGCGCTGGATAAGGTCGGGCTGCTGGACAAAGCGAAGAACTTTCCTATCCAGCTGTCCGGCGGTGAGCAGCAGCGCGTGGGCATTGCCCGTGCGGTGGTGAACAAGCCTGCCGTGCTGCTGGCGGATGAACCGACCGGTAACCTGGACGATGCCCTGTCCGAAGGGATCCTGCGTCTGTTTGAGGAATTTAACCGCGTGGGGGTCACGGTACTGATGGCGACGCACGACATGGGGCTTATCTCCCGTCGTTCGTACCGCATGCTGACCCTGAGCGACGGGCACTTGCACGGAGGCCACGGTGAACAAGCGTGATGCAATGAACCAGATTCGGCAGTTCAGCAACCGGTTTGACCGTTTCCGCAAGCCGCAGGGCGGCGGCGACGGCAATCGCAATGCGCCAAAGCGCGCCAGGGCGACACCGAAACCGAACTCCCGCAAAACCAACGTCTTCAACGAACAGGTGCGCTACGCCTTCCAGGGGGCGTTGCAGGATCTGAAAAGCAAGCCGCTGGCGACGTTCCTGACGGTGATGGTAATCGCCATCTCCCTGACGCTGCCGAGCGTCTGCTACATGGTTTATAAGAACGTGAGCCAGGCGGCGTCCCAGTATTATCCGTCGCCGCAGATCACCGTTTATCTGGATAAGGCGCTCGACGATAACGCGGCGGCGCAGGTGGTCGGGCAGATTCAGGCCGAGCAGGGCGTGGAGAAGGTCAACTATCTTTCCCGCGACGAAGCGCTGGGCGAATTCCGCAACTGGTCCGGCTTTGGCGGGGCGCTGGATATGCTCGAAGAGAACCCGCTGCCCGCGGTGGCGGTGGTGATCCCGAAGCTCGATTTCCAGGGCACTGATTCGCTCAACACCCTGCGCGACCGCATCACCCGCATTAACGGGATTGATGAAGTGCGCATGGACGACAGCTGGTTTGCCCGCCTTGCCGCGCTGACCGGGCTGGTGGGGCGCGTGTCGGCGATGATCGGCGTGCTGATGGTGGCGGCGGTATTCCTCGTCATCGGTAACAGCGTGCGCCTGAGCATTTTTGCCCGTCGCGATACCATCAACGTGCAGAAGCTGATTGGCGCAACGGATGGCTTTATCCTCCGTCCGTTCCTCTATGGCGGCGCGTTATTAGGTTTTTCTGGTGCATTTCTTTCATTGATTTTGTCAGAAATTTTGGTCATGCGGCTGTCGTCCGCCGTCACTGAGGTGGCACAGGTATTCGGAACGAAGTTTGATATCAGTGGCTTAGGTTTTGATGAGTGCCTGCTGCTGCTGCTGGTCTGTTCGATGATCGGCTGGGTGGCAGCATGGCTGGCGACGGTTCAACATTTACGCCACTTTACTCCCGACTAATAAAAGCGTGATATAATCTTTCCCTGCACCGAGATGTTCGCTCTGCAGGGAAAGCGTCCCTGTTGTCTCTTCCCCTGTAATCATCTTCATGTCACATTTTGTGCGTAATTTATTCACGGTTGCACCTGGAACTTGTGGATAAAATCACTGTCTGATAAAAGAGTGAATGCTAATCTCGCTGCTCAAACGCTTTGGCATGGTTGTTGCCTGACGGGGACGACCTGGACCAGAAGAAACATTGAGAGGAATGAATGACCAAAGAAATGCAAACTTTAGCTTTAGCCCCTGTTGGTAACCTGGAATCTTACATCCGGGCTGCGAACACCTGGCCGATGTTAACGGCCGAGGAAGAAAAGGAGCTTGCTGAAAAGCTGCATTACCAGGGCGATCTGGAAGCAGCTAAAACGCTGATCCTGTCTCACCTGCGCTTTGTTGTTCACGTTGCTCGTAATTACGCGGGCTACGGCCTGCCGCAGGCGGACTTGATTCAGGAAGGTAACATTGGCCTGATGAAGGCTGTACGTCGCTTCAACCCGGAAGTGGGTGTTCGACTGGTCTCCTTCGCCGTGCACTGGATCAAAGCAGAAATTCACGAATACGTGCTGCGTAACTGGCGTATTGTGAAAGTCGCCACGACGAAGGCGCAGCGCAAACTGTTCTTCAACCTGCGTAAAACCAAGCAGCGTCTGGGCTGGTTCAACCAGGATGAAGTGGAAATGGTGGCGCGCGAGCTGGGCGTTTCCAGCAAAGACGTCCGCGAGATGGAATCCCGCATGGCCGCGCAGGACATGACGTTTGATATGTCCGCCGACGACGACGCCTCTGACAGCCAGCCGATGGCCCCGGTCCTGTATTTGCAGGATAAAACCTCTAACTTTGCCGACGGCATTGAAGAGGATAACTGGGAAGACCAGGCGGCGAACAAGCTGACCTTCGCGATGGAAGGTCTCGACGAGCGTAGTCAGGATATCATCCGCGCCCGCTGGCTGGACGAAGACAACAAGTCCACGCTGCAGGAGCTGGCCGACCGCTACGGCGTTTCCGCTGAACGCGTGCGTCAGCTTGAGAAGAACGCCATGAAAAAACTTCGCGCCGCTATCGAAGCGTAATTTCCGCGAAGTTCACCGAGAACCCTCGAATGCAAATTCGGGGGTTTTGTTTTTTTAGCGCCCGCTCTGGCGAATTTCTCCCCCCTGGCAAACACTTACTGATGCGCTAAGCAGGCGACTTTCTCAGGGGGACAGGGTGAAAAATAACGAACTGAACGACCGGCGCGTGCAGGCGACGCCGCGCGGCATCGGCGTGATGTGTAACTTCTATGCCGATAAAGCCGAAAACGCCACGGTGTGGGACGTGGAGGGCAACGAGTACATTGATTTTGCCGCCGGGATTGCCGTGCTGAACACCGGCCATCGCCATCCTGACGTTATCGCCGCCATCGAAAAACAGCTCCACGCCTTTACCCACACCGCTTATCAAATTGTCCCCTATGAAGGCTACGTGACGCTTGCCGAGCGCATCAACCAGCGCGTGCCGATAGACGGCCCGGCAAAAACGGCCTTTTTCTCGACGGGGGCGGAAGCCGTCGAAAACGCGGTAAAAATTGCCCGCGCATACACCAGACGTCCCGGCCTTATCACCTTCGGCGGCGCCTTCCACGGGCGCACCTTCATGACCATGGCGCTGACCGGCAAAGTGGCCCCCTATAAGCTCGGATTCGGCCCGTTCCCCGGCTCGGTGTTCCACGCGCAATTCCCCAACGATCTGCACGGGGTCAGCACCGCGGAGGCATTAAAAAGCCTTGAGCGCATCTTCAAAGCGGATATTGCGCCCGATCAGGTGGCGGCAATCATTATTGAACCGGTTCAGGGTGAGGGCGGCTTCAACGTCGCGCCCGCTGATTTTATGCAGTCGCTTCGCGCCCTGTGCGACGCGCACGGGATTTTGCTGATTGCCGATGAAGTGCAGACCGGCTTCGCCCGGACCGGCAAGCTGTTCTCTATGGAAAACCACACCGTAAAGCCGGACCTTATCACCATGGCGAAAAGCCTGGCGGGCGGGATGCCGCTCTCGGCGGTGTCTGGCCGGGCGGAGGTGATGGATGCCCCCGCCCCGGGCGGGCTGGGCGGTACCTACGCCGGTAACCCGCTGGCGATTGCTGCGGCCCATGCGGTGCTGGACGTGATTGACGAAGAAGATCTCTGCACCCGCGCGGCGCATCTCGGCCATCACCTGGTGGAAGTGCTGCATAAAGCGAAGGACAACTGCCCCTGGATCGCCGACATTCGCGCGCAGGGCTCGATGGTGGCGGTAGAATTTACCGATCCGCAAACCGGACAGCCGTCGCCGGAATTTACTCGTCAGGTGCAGCAGCGCGCGCTGAACGAAGGGCTGCTGCTCCTGAGCTGCGGCGTTTACGGCAACGTTATCCGCTTCCTCTACCCGCTCACCATCCCCGAAGCGCAGTTCCGTAAAGCGCTGGATATTATTTCCGCCTCGCTGACACGATAAAGCCAAAAGCCCGGCGAAATGACGGCCGGGCTTATCATATTTTCATTTCAAATTAGCTATTCCAAAATCATAAAAATGGGGTATGTTTTAGCAGAGTATGCTGAAAAAGCGCGAGCAGCACGCCTATAACTGAAATAAAGCGCTACACAACAACATCACAACAATCGTAATAACCATAATAATGGGGAATCTCAGGATGAATATGAAGGGTAAAGCGTTACTGGCAGGATGTATCGCGTTGGCATTCAGCACCATGGCGCAGGCCGATATTAAAGTGGCCGTGGTGGGCGCGATGTCCGGTCCGGTAGCCCAGTACGGCGACCAGGAATTTACGGGCGCGGAACAGGCAGTTGCAGACATTAATGCTAAGGGCGGCATCAAGGGCGAAAAGCTGCAGATCGTAAAATATGACGATGCCTGTGACCCGAAACAGGCGGTCGCGGTGGCGAACAAAGTGGTGAACGACGGGATCAAATACGTTATCGGCCACCTGTGCTCCTCGTCCACCCAGCCCGCGTCTGACATCTACGAAGACGAAGGCATCCTGATGATCACCCCGGCTGCGACGGCGCCAGAGCTGACCGCGCGCGGCTATAAGCTGATCCTGCGTACCACCGGTCTGGACTCCGATCAGGGGCCAACCGCCGCGAAATACATCGTGGAAAAAGTGAAGCCGCAGCGCATCGCGATTGTTCACGACAAACAGCAGTACGGTGAAGGTCTGGCGCGTGCGGTGCAGGACAACCTGAAAAAAGCGAACGCTAACGTGGTGTTCTTCGACGGCATTACCGCCGGTGAGAAAGACTTCTCCACGCTGGTGGCGCGTCTGAAGAAAGAGAATATCGATTTCGTTTACTACGGCGGCTACCACCCGGAAATGGGGCAGATCCTGCGCCAGGCGCGTGCGGCGGGCCTGAAAACCCAGTTCATGGGGCCGGAAGGCGTGGCGAACGTTTCTCTGTCTAACATCGCGGGTGAATCTGCTGAAGGGCTGCTGGTGACCAAGCCGAAGAACTACGACCAGGTGCCTGCGAACAAACCTGTTGTGGATGCCATCAAAGCGAAGAAACAGGATCCAAGCGGCGCGTTCGTCTGGACGACCTACGCCGCGCTACAGTCCTTGCAGGCGGGCCTGAACCAGTCGGCCGATCCGGCTGAGATTGCCGCCTGGCTGAAGGCGAACTCCGTAGAAACCGTGATGGGGCCGCTCTCCTGGGATGAAAAGGGCGATCTGAAGGGCTTTGAGTTCGGCGTGTTTGACTGGCATGCGAACGGTACTGCTACTGACGCAAAATAAAAGCAAAAAGGCAACGTAAGTTGCCTTTTTTTAATGTTTGCCCCCTCTCCCCGTGGGAGAGGGCTGGGGTGAGGGCATCAGGCCGCACAGATCAGGCCGCACGAATCAGGCCGCACACATCTAGCGCTTCTCCCACCCGTTAACCTGCGCCGTAAACCCTAACGCCTGCATAAACGCCGCCATCACGCCGCGATCCTCCACGCCCACGTCGGCCATCCACCAGGAGGTCACGCTCGGGTTGTCGCGGATAATCTCCTCAACCAGGTACTGCCCGACGCCGCGACGGCGGGTCACGTCGCGCACCCGCAGCGAGTCCAGCGCCCCTTCCGTGCCGCTCAGCGTCACGCGAACGGCAGCCAGCAAGCGCTCGTTGAAGCGTGCGGCATAAATGCGGTGATTCTCGTCGACGGCCAGCGACGAAGGGGAATATTCCGGCCAGATCTTGCCCAGGTCGATATGATCCTGTTCGCTAAAGGTCACCAGACGAACGATAGTCAGTTTCATTAGCTGCTTGTCCAAATCAATAAAAGTGGGGCCAGTGTACTCAATTTACCTGCCCCGGGGCTTTCTCTTTTTATTCCCGTTTGCCAGGCGATTAGTTTTTTGACAATGCATTGTGTAGTTCGAAAACACATGGATTGAAAAATAAGCAGGATTTTAACCTGAAAGGCAGTGATTTATTCCGTGCATTGTATCGTTATTTTATGCTGCAAAAGGCGCTTTTATTTGTTTATCTCTGCCTGATTTCAGAATATTATCTTTCCTTAATCGCCTGAAAAATAGAGATATTAGTCTGGTTTTTGATATAAACCTGCGCTAAACCATTAAAGGCACTGGTAAAAATAGCGTTGTGCATTAAAAGTACAGAATGCTTTTTAACCATAATAAAACAAAATATAAACATCACTTCACGAATGGGGATTCTGAGATGAAAAGGAACGCGAAGACGTTAATCGCGGGGATAGTTGCACTGTCGATTTCGCAGGCGGCGATGGCGGAAGAGATTAAAGTTGCTGTGGTCGGTGCGATGTCCGGCCCTGTCGCCCAGTGGGGTGATATGGAGTTCAACGGCGCGCGTCAGGCTATTAAAGACATCAACGCCAAAGGCGGCATCAAAGGCGACAAGCTGGTGGGCGTTGAGTATGACGACGCGTGCGATCCTAAACAGGCCGTCGCGGTTGCCAACAAAATCGTTAACGACGGCATCCAGTACGTCATCGGCCACCTGTGCTCATCCTCCACCCAGCCTGCGTCTGACATCTATGAAGACGAAGGCATCCTGATGATCACCCCTGGCGCCACCAACCCGGAGCTGACCCAGCGCGGCTATCAGCACATCATGCGTACCGCCGGTCTGGACTCCTCCCAGGGGCCAACCGCGGCGAAATATATCCTTGAGACCGTCAAGCCAGCGCGTATTGCCATTATTCACGACAAACAGCAGTACGGTGAAGGCCTGGCGCGCTCCGTGCAGGACGGCCTGAAAAAAGGCGGCGCGAACATCGTCTTCTTCGACGGTATCACCGCCGGTGAGAAAGACTTCTCCGCGCTGATCGCCCGTCTGCAAAAAGAGAATATCGACTTCGTCTACTACGGCGGCTACTACCCGGAGATGGGCCAGATGCTGCGCCAGGCGCGCGCTACCGGCCTGAAAACCCAGTTCATGGGGCCAGAGGGCGTGGGCAACGCCTCCCTGTCGAACATTGCGGGGGATTCTGCCGAAGGCATGCTGGTCACGATGCCAAAACGCTATGATCAGGATCCGGCGAATAAGGCTATCGTGGACGCGCTCAAGGCGCAGAAGAAAGATCCGAGCGGTCCGTACGTCTGGATCACCTATGCCGCCGTGCAGTCGCTGGCAACGGCAATGGATCGTACCGGCAGCAAAGAGCCGCTGGATCTGGTGAAAGATTTAAAAGCACACGGGGCGAACACCGTGATTGGGCCGCTGAACTGGGATGAGAAAGGCGATCTGAAGGGATTTGAATTTGGTGTCTTTAAGTGGCACGCCGACGGTTCGTCCTCGGCCGCCAAATAATCATCCCACCGCCCGGACCGCCGGGCGGGTATAAAAAGGTTTGCATATGTCCGAGCAGTTTCTCTATTTCATGCAGCAGATGTTTAACGGCGTCACGCTGGGAAGCACCTACGCGCTGATCGCCATCGGCTATACGATGGTTTACGGCATTATCGGCATGATCAACTTCGCCCACGGCGAGGTGTACATGATCGGTAGCTACGTCTCCTTTATGATCATCGCCGCGCTGATGATGATGGGCATCGACAGCAGCTGGCTGCTGGTCGCCGCCGGGTTTGTCGGCGCGATTGTGATCGCCAGCGCCTACGGCTGGAGTATCGAACGGGTGGCCTACCGGCCGGTGCGCAGCTCCAAGCGCCTGATTGCGCTGATCTCCGCGATTGGTATGTCGATCTTCCTGCAAAACTACGTCAGCCTGACCGAAGGCTCACGCGACGTGGCGCTGCCAAGCCTGTTTAACGGCCAGTGGGTTGTCGGCGCCAGCGAAAACTTCTCTGCCTCCGTCACGACCATGCAGCTGGTTATCTGGGTGGTCACCTTCCTGGCGATGCTGGCCCTGACCGTTTTCATCCGCTACTCCCGCATGGGACGCGCCTGCCGCGCCTGCGCGGAAGATCTGAAGATGGCGAGCCTGCTCGGGATCAATACCGACCGCGTGATTGCCCTGACCTTCGTGATCGGCGCGGCGATGGCGGCAGTCGCTGGCGTACTGCTCGGCCAGTTCTACGGCGTGATTAACCCGTACATTGGCTTTATGGCCGGCATGAAAGCCTTCACCGCGGCGGTACTGGGCGGTATCGGCAGCATTCCGGGGGCGATGATCGGCGGCCTGATCCTGGGCGTGGCCGAAGCGCTCTCCTCGGCGTACCTGAGCACCGAATATAAAGACGTGGTGTCGTTTGCCCTGCTGATTCTGGTTCTGCTGGTAATGCCTACCGGTATTCTGGGTCGTCCGGAGGTAGAGAAAGTATGAAACCGATGCATTTTGCAATGGCGCTGCTCTCTGCCGCCATGTTCTTCGTGCTGGCGGGCGTCTTTATGGGCGTCCAGCTCGGGCTTGAGGGCACTAAGCTGGTGGTGGATACCGCCGCCGACATCCGCTGGCAGTGGGTGTTCATCGGCACCGCCGTGGTGTTCCTGTTCCAGCTGCTGCGCCCGGTGTTCCAGAAGTCGCTGAAAAACGTCTCCGGGCCGAAGTTCGTACTGCCGGCCATCGACGGTACGACCGTGAAGCAGAAGCTGTTCCTCGTGGCGCTGCTGGTGGCTGCCGTGGCGTGGCCGTTTATGGTGTCGCGCGGCACGGTGGACATCGCCACGCTGACCATGATTTACGTGATCCTCGGCCTCGGTCTGAACGTCGTGGTGGGGCTGTCTGGCCTGCTGGTGCTGGGCTACGGCGGCTTCTACGCCATCGGCGCCTACACCTTTGCGCTGCTGAACCACTATTACGGCCTCGGCTTCTGGACCTGCCTGCCGCTGGCGGGGCTGGTCTCCGCCGCGGCGGGCTTCCTGCTCGGCTTCCCGGTACTGCGCCTGCGCGGTGACTATCTGGCGATTGTGACCTTAGGTTTCGGCGAAATCGTCCGTATCCTGCTGCTCAACAACACCGAAGTGACCGGCGGCCCGAACGGCATCAGCCAGATCCCAAAACCGACCTTCTTCGGCCTGGAGTTTAGCCGTACCGCCCGCGAAGGCGGCTGGGATACCTTCAGCAACTTCTTTGGCATCAAGTACGACCCGTCCGACCGCGTGATCTGGCTCTATCTGGTCGCGCTGCTGCTGGTGGTCATTACCCTGTTTGTGATCAACCGTCTGCTGCGCATGCCGCTGGGCCGCGCGTGGGAAGCGCTGCGCGAAGATGAGATCGCCTGCCGCTCTCTGGGCCTGAACCCGACCCGCATCAAGCTGACCGCGTTCACCATCAGCGCCGCGTTTGCCGGTTTTGCCGGAACGCTGTTCGCCGCGCGCCAGGGCTTCGTTAGCCCGGAATCGTTCACCTTTGCCGAATCGGCCTTCGTGCTGGCGATCGTGGTGCTCGGCGGGATGGGCTCGCAGTTCGCCGTTATCCTCGCGGCCATTCTGCTGGTGGTCTCGCGCGAGCTGATGCGCGACTTTAACGAATACAGCATGCTGATGCTGGGCGGTTTGATGGTGCTGATGATGATCTGGCGTCCGCAGGGTCTGCTGCCGATGACGCGTCCACAGCTGAAGCTTAAGAGTGCGGAAGCGAAAGGAGAGCAGGCATGAGTCAGCCATTATTATCCGTTAACGGTCTGATGATGCGTTTTGGCGGCCTGCTGGCGGTCAACAACGTCAACCTGGACCTGTACAAGAAAGAGATCGTCTCCCTGATTGGCCCGAACGGCGCGGGAAAAACCACGGTCTTTAACTGCCTGACCGGCTTCTACAGGCCGACGGGCGGCACCATCATGCTGCGCGACCAGCACCTGGAAGGGCTGCCGGGCCAGCAGATTGCCCGCATGGGCGTGGTGCGTACCTTCCAGCACGTGCGCCTGTTCCGCGAGATGACGGTCATTGAGAACCTGCTGGTGGCACAGCACCAGCAGCTGAAAACCGGCCTCTTCTCCGGCCTGCTGAAAACCCCGGCATTTCGCCGCACGCAGGAGGAAGCGCTGGATCGCGCCGCCACCTGGCTTGACCGCATCGGCCTGCTCCAGCACGCCAACCGGCAGGCGAGCAACCTGGCCTACGGCGATCAGCGTCGTCTGGAGATTGTGCGCTGCATGGTGACGCAGCCCGAAATCCTGATGCTCGACGAACCGGCGGCGGGGCTCAACCCGAAAGAGACCAAGGATCTGGACGAGCTGATTGCCGAGCTGCGCGATCGTCACGACACCACCATCCTGCTGATTGAGCACGACATGAAGCTGGTGATGGGCATTTCGGACCGTATCTACGTGGTGAACCAGGGGACACCGCTGGCGAACGGCACGCCGGAAGAGATCCGCAACAACCCGGACGTGATCCGCGCATACCTTGGTGAGGCATAAGATGGAAAAAGCGATGTTAACGTTCGACAAGGTCAACGCGCACTACGGCAAGATCCAGGCGCTGCACGACGTCAGCCTGCATATCAATCAGGGCGAAATCGTTACGCTAATCGGGGCCAACGGCGCGGGTAAAACCACGCTGCTCGGCACCCTGTGCGGCGACCCGCGCGCCACCAGCGGGCGGATTGTGTTCGATGGCAAAGACATTACCGACTGGCAGACCGCCAAAATCATGCGTGAAGCGGTGGCGATTGTCCCGGAAGGGCGTCGCGTATTTTCCCGCATGACGGTGGAAGAAAACCTGGCGATGGGCGGCTTCTTTGCTCACCGTGATGAATACCAGACCCGCATCAAGTGGGTGTACGAACTCTTCCCGCGCCTGTGGGAGCGCCGCATTCAGCGTGCGGGCACTATGTCAGGCGGCGAGCAGCAGATGCTGGCGATTGGCCGCGCGCTGATGAGCCAGCCGCGCCTGCTGCTGCTGGACGAGCCGTCGCTGGGCCTTGCGCCGATCATCATCCAGCAGATTTTCGACACCATCGAGCAGCTGCGCAAAGAGGGAATGACCATTTTCCTTGTCGAGCAGAACGCCAACCAGGCGCTGAAGCTCGCGGACCGCGGCTACGTGCTGGAAAACGGACGCGTGGTGCTCTCCGATACCGGCGACGCGCTGCTGGCGAACGAGGCGGTGCGTAGCGCGTATTTAGGCGGTTAATGGCGTTTCCCCCTCACCCTAACCCTCTCCCTCAAGGGAGAGGGAACTAATCGGTTTTCTCCCTCTCCCCGTGGGAGAGGGCCGGGGTGAGGGCACCAGACCGCACCCCAACCCCCTTCACACAACCATCATCCCCCTGACGCTTTGCCGTCATTTATCTGTAAGCAAACGGTTATTTTTCTGTCATTCGAGCATGTCATGTTACCTCGCGAGCACAAAACGCGTGATATCGCGCATCCGGCACAATAAGAGAGATGACAATGACATCGTTACGACACACGGCTTTGGGTCTGGCAATCGGTCTGGCTTTTGCGACGAACGCAATGGCTGTGACCACCATTCCGTTCTGGCATTCCATGGAAGGGGAGTTGGGTAAAGAGGTTGATTCTCTGGCGCAGCGTTTCAACGACACCCATCCGGATTACAAAATTGTGCCGGTCTACAAAGGCAACTACGAGCAGAGCCTGAGCGCGGGCATTGCCGCCTTCCGTACCGGTAACGCACCTGCGTTGTTACAGGTGTATGAAGTGGGTACCGCGACCATGATGGCCTCCAAAGCCATCAAGCCGGTGTACGAAGTGTTTAAGGAAGCGGGTATCAGCTTTGATGAATCCCAGTTCGTGCCGACCGTGGCGGGCTATTACACCGATTCTAAAACCGGTCACCTGCTGTCGCAGCCGTTTAACAGCTCCACCCCGGTGCTGTACTACAACAAAGACGCCTTTAAAAAAGCCGGTTTAGATCCGGAGCAGCCGCCAAAAACCTGGCAGGATCTGGCGGAGTACACCGCGAAGCTGAAAGCGGCGGGGATGAAGTGCGGCTACGCCAGCGGCTGGCAGGGCTGGATCCAGATTGAAAACTTCAGCGCCTGGCACGGCCTGCCGGTAGCCACCAAAAACAACGGTTTCGACGGTACCGACGCGGTACTGGAGTTTAACAAGCCGGAGCAGGTCAAGCACATCGCGCTGCTTGAAGCCCTGAACAAGAAGGGCGATTTCAGCTACTTCGGGCGCAAGGACGAATCCACCGAGAAGTTCTACAACGGCGACTGCGCGATTACTACCGCGTCTTCCGGCTCGCTGGCCGATATCCGTCACTACGCCAAATTCAACTACGGTGTGGGCATGATGCCGTACGACGCCGACGTGAAGGGCGCGCCGCAGAACGCCATCATCGGCGGGGCGAGCCTGTGGGTGATGCAGGGTAAAGACGCCGGCACCTACAAGGGCGTGGCCGAGTTCCTCGACTTCCTGGCGAAGCCGGAAAACGCCGCCGAATGGCACCAGAAAACCGGCTATCTGCCGATCACCAAAGCCGCCTATGACCTGACCCGCGAGCAGGGCTTCTACAGCAAGAACCCGGGGGCGGACATTGCGACGCGCCAGATGCTGAACAAGCCGCCGCTGCCGTTCACCAAAGGCCTGCGTCTGGGCAACATGCCGCAGATCCGCACCATCGTTGATGAAGAGCTGGAAAGCGTGTGGACCGGGAAGAAAACGCCACAGCAGGCGCTGGACTCCGCGGTAGAGCGCGGGAATCAGCTGCTGCGCCGCTTTGAGCAGTCGACGAAGTCTTAATTAAAACCTTACCCCTCACCCTAACCCTCTCCCCATAGGGGAGAGGGGACTGCACGGAGCCGTCTTTTCTCCCTCGCCCCTATGGGGAGAGGGCCGGGGTGAGGGGCGAAAACCTACTTGAGCTAACCTATGTCATCATCCCGTCCGGTGTTCCGTTCCCGCTGGCTGCCGTACCTGCTGGTCGCGCCGCAGCTGGTCATCACCGTTATCTTCTTTATCTGGCCTGCGGGCGAAGCGCTGTGGTACTCGGTGCAAAGCGTCGATCCGTTCGGGCTTTCCAGCCAGTTTGTCGGGCTGGATAACTTCACCGCGCTTTTTCATGACAGCTACTATCTGGATTCCTTCTGGACGACCATCGAATTCAGCGCGCTGGTCACCGTGAGCGGCCTTGTCGTCTCGCTGTTTTTCGCCGCGCTGGTGGATTACGTGGTGCGCGGCAGCCGCCTGTACCAGACGCTGATGCTGCTGCCGTACGCCGTCGCTCCGGCCGTGGCGGCCGTGCTGTGGATCTTCCTGTTTAACCCCGGCCGCGGGTTGATCACCCATTTTCTGGCAGAGCTGGGCTACGACTGGAACCACGCCCAGCACAGCGGGCAGGCGATGTTCCTGGTGGTGTTTGCCTCGGTGTGGAAGCAGATCAGCTATAACTTCCTGTTCTTCTTTGCCGCGCTGCAGTCCATCCCGCGCTCGCTGGTGGAGGCCGCCGCCATTGACGGCGCAGGCCCGATCCGCCGCTTCTTCAGGCTGTCGCTGCCGCTGATTGCCCCGGTGAGTTTCTTCCTGCTGGTGGTCAACCTGGTGTACGCCTTCTTCGACACCTTCCCGGTGATCGATGCGGCCACCGCGGGCGGCCCGGTACAGGCGACGACGACGCTTATCTATAAGATCTACCGCGAAGGCTTTGCCGGTCTGGATCTTTCCGCCTCTGCCGCCCAGTCGGTGGTGCTGATGTTCCTCGTCATCATCCTGACGGTGGTGCAGTTCCGCTATGTTGAAAGTAAGGTGCGCTACCAATGATTGAGAACCGTCGCGGGCTGACGATTTTCAGCCATACCATGCTGATTCTGGGCATTCTCGTCATCCTCTTCCCGCTGTACGTGGCGTTTGTCGCCGCCACGCTGGACACCAGGGCGGTGTTCGACACGCCGATGACGCTGATCCCGGGCACGCACCTCTTCGAGAACATGAAGACCATCTGGACCCAGGGCGTGGGCGCCAACAGCGCGCCGTTCTGGCTGATGATGCTCAACAGCTTCATCATGGCGTTCGGCATTACGGTGGGCAAAATTACCGTGTCGATGCTCTCGGCCTTCGCTATCGTCTGGTTCCGCTTTCCGCTGCGTAACCTGTTCTTCTGGATGATTTTTATCACCCTGATGCTGCCGGTGGAGGTACGTATCTTTCCCACGGTAGAGGTAATCGCCAACCTGAAGATGCTCGACAGCTACGCGGGCTTAACCCTGCCGCTGATGGCCTCCGCGACCGCCACCTTCCTGTTCCGCCAGTTCTTTATGACTCTGCCGGACGAGCTGATTGAGGCCGCGCGCATTGACGGCGCCTCGCCGATGCGCTTTTTCCGCGACATCGTGCTGCCGCTGTCGAAAACCAACCTCGCGGCGCTGTTTGTGATCACCTTTATCTACGGCTGGAACCAGTACCTGTGGCCGCTGCTGATTATTCAGGACGTCAACCTCGGCACCGCCGTGGCGGGCATCAAGGGCATGATCGCCACCGGCGAAGGCACCACCCTCTGGAACCAGGTGATGGCGGCGATGCTGCTCACCCTTATCCCCCCGGTCGTTATCGTTTTAGCCATGCAGCGTGCGTTTGTGCGTGGTTTAGTGGACAGTGAGAAATAAGATGGCAGGTTTAAAACTTCAGGCAGTTACCAAAAGCTGGGATGGTAAAACCCAGGTCATTCAGCCGCTCACCCTCGACGTGGCGGACGGGGAATTTATCGTGATGGTCGGCCCGTCCGGCTGCGGCAAATCGACGCTGCTGCGCATGGTGGCGGGGCTTGAACGCGTTACCTCTGGCGATATCTGGATCGACCGCCAGCGCGTCACCGAGATGGAGCCAAAAGATCGCGGCATCGCGATGGTGTTCCAGAACTACGCTCTCTATCCGCACATGAGCGTGGAGGAGAACATGGCGTGGGGGCTGAAAATTCGCGGGATGGGCAAAGGCCATATTGAGGCACGGGTGAAAGAGGCGGCGCGTATTCTGGAGCTGGACGGCCTGCTCAAGCGTCGCCCGCGCGAGCTCTCCGGCGGCCAGCGCCAGCGCGTGGCGATGGGGCGCGCCATCGTGCGCGATCCGGCGGTGTTCCTGTTCGACGAACCGCTCTCGAACCTCGACGCCAAGCTGCGCGTGCAGATGCGCCTGGAGCTGCAGCAGCTGCACCGCCGTCTGAAAACTACCTCCCTGTACGTAACCCACGATCAGGTCGAAGCCATGACCCTTGCCCAGCGGGTGATGGTGATGAACAAAGGCGTTGCCGAGCAGATTGGCACGCCGGTGGAGGTGTACGAAAAGCCGGCCAGCCGCTTCGTGGCGAGCTTTATCGGCAGCCCGGCGATGAACCTGCTGGACGGGCGAATCAATAGTGCGGGAACCCACTTTGAACTGGAAAGCGGGATGGCATTGCCCGTCAACTGGTACTATCGTGGCTACGCCGGGCGTAAGATGACGCTCGGTATCCGCCCGGAACATATTGGTTTAACCTCTCAGGCGGAGGGCGGCGTGCCGCTGGTGATGGACACGCTGGAGATGCTGGGCGCGGACAACCTGGCGCACGGACGCTGGGGCGAGCAAAAGCTGGTGGTGCGTCTGCCGCATCAGGAGCGCCCGAAAGCAGGCAGCACGCTGTGGCTGCATATGCCGGAAAATCACCTGCACTTATTTGATGGTGAAACAGGACAACGAGTATGAGCAACTGGCCTTATCCCCGCATCGTCGCCCACCGTGGCGGCGGTAAGCTGGCGCCGGAAAACACCCTGGCGGCAATTGACGCTGGCGCACGCTTCGGCCACAAGATGATCGAGTTTGACGCCAAGCTGTCGAAAGACGGCGAAATATTTCTGCTGCATGACGACAACCTTGAACGCACCAGCAACGGCTGGGGCGTGGCGGGTGAACTGCCGTGGCGCGATCTGCTGAAGGTGGACGCCGGAAGCTGGTACAGCAGCGAATTTAAGGGCGAGCCGCTGCCGCTGCTGGCGGAAGTGGCGGACCGCTGTCGTCAGCACGGCATGATGGCCAATATCGAAATCAAACCGACCACCGGCACCGGGCCGCTGACGGGCAAAGTCATCGCGCTGGCCGCGCGCGAGATGTGGGAAGGGATGACCGCGCCGCTGCTGTCATCGTTTGACGTTGACGCGCTGGCAGCGGCGCAGGAAGCGGCACCGGGGCTGCCCCGCGGGCTGCTGCTGGACGAGTGGCGCGAAGACTGGCGTGAGCTGACGACCCGCTTAGGCTGCGTGTCGATCCACCTCAATCACAAGCTGCTGGATGAGGCGCGCGTGACGGCGCTGAAGGCGGCCGGTCTGCGCATTCTGGTGTATACCGTCAACAAACCCCAGCGCGCGGCCGAACTGCTGCGCTGGGGCGTGGACAGCATCTGCACCGATGCGATTGATCGGATCGGGCCGAACTTTACTTATTAAGCATGCTGCCGTTCTGCTGGGTCGGCAGCATATGCTGCTGACCGCCGCTTTGCGACATCCCGCCTCCTAACATCCCGCCGTTTGAATTGGGCAGCGGCTGCTCGCGCATCTGGCCCTGCTGGACGCGCTGGGTGTTGGCGTTCATCTGGCTTTGCAGGTGCTGCTGCTGCACCTGAGTCTGCGTTTTTAACTGCTGATTAAGCATTCCTTTCTGCTGCTGTTGCTGGCTCATCATCTCCGTCTGCATGCGCTGCTGGCTCGGGATCACGTAGCCCGGCTGGTTCGGGTTGTTCAGCGTGTTGAGCGGCTGTGCGAGCGCGGCGAACGGGAGCAGCGCGATCAGGATCGGTAATCGTTTCATGGTTATCTCCTCCTTTGAGGCTTCTCTTAAGTGTACTCCGATTCCACCATAACGATGATTTTTTAGGAGTTGTGAACCAGGCTTAAGCGGGGAATATGGGCCCCTTCACCTGGAGAACAATAATGATGAAACCAACCTTTTTGCGCTGGGTCGCCATCGCTGCGCTGATGGCAGGGGGTACATTTACCGTGGCGGCCAATCCGCCCGCCGCGCCTCCGGTGTCGTACGGCGTGGAGGAGGACGTTTTCCACCCCGTGCGGGCAACGCACGGCATGGTGGCCTCGGTTGACGCGCTGGCGACGCAGGTGGGCGTTGATATTCTTAAGCAGGGGGGCAACGCGGTGGATGCGGCGGTCGCGGTAGGGTACGCGCTGGCCGTAACGCACCCGCAGGCGGGGAATCTGGGCGGCGGCGGGTTTATGCTGCTGCGCACGAAAGACGGCAAAACCACGGCCATCGACTTCCGCGAAATGGCGCCCGGCCAGGCCACGCGCGATATGTTCCTCGACGATCGGGGCAACCCTGACAGCAAAAAATCCCTGACCTCGCACCTTGCCTCCGGCACGCCGGGCACCGTTGCGGGCTTCTCGCTGGCGCTGGAAAAATACGGCACCATGCCGCTGAACAAGGTGGTCCAGCCTGCCATTAAGCTGGCGCGCGACGGCTTCGTGGTCAACGACGCGCTGGCGGACGATCTCAAAACCTACGGCAGCGAAGTCATTCCGAACCATGAAAACAGCAAAGCTATTTTCTGGAAAGACGGCGAGCCGCTGAAGAAGGGCGACAGGCTGGTGCAGAAGAACCTGGCAACCAGCCTGGAGCGCATTGCGGAGCACGGCCCGGACGCCTTCTATAAAGGGGCGATAGCCGACCAGATTGCCAGTGAAATGCAAAAGAACGGCGGGCTGATTACCAAAGCGGATCTGGCGGAATACAGGGCGGTGGAGCGCGAGCCGATTAGCGGCACCTATCGCGGGTATGAGGTGTTCTCCATGCCGCCGCCGTCGTCCGGCGGTATTCACATCGTGCAGATCCTCAACATTCTTGAAAACTTCGATATGCACAAGTTCGGCTTCGGCAGCGCGGACGCCATGCAGGTGATGGCCGAGGCGGAAAAACGCGCCTACGCGGACCGCTCGGAATACCTTGGTGACCCGGACTTTGTGAAGGTGCCCTGGCAGGCGCTAACCAACAAAGCCTATGCCAAATCGATTGCCGATGGGATCGACATCAACAAGGCGAAGCCGTCGAGCGAGATCCGCCCCGGCAAGCTGGCACCGTATGAAAGCAACCAGACCACGCACTTCTCGGTGGTGGATAAAGACGGTAACGCGGTAGCGGTGACCTATACGCTCAACACCACGTTCGGGACCGGGATTGTGGCGGGCAACAGCGGTATTCTGCTGAATAACGAGATGGATGACTTCTCCGCCAAGCCGGGCGTGCCGAACGTGTACGGACTGGTGGGCGGAGACGCCAACGCCGTGGGGCCGAAGAAGCGTCCGCTGTCGTCCATGTCGCCCACCATCGTGGTGAAAGACGGCAAAACGTGGCTGGTGACGGGCAGCCCTGGCGGCAGCCGTATTATCACCACCGTGCTGCAAATGGTGGTAAACAGCATTGATTTTGGCATGAACGTAGCGGAAGCGACCAATGCGCCGCGCTTCCACCACCAGTGGCTGCCGGACGAGCTTCGCGTGGAGAAGGGCTTTAGCCCGGATACCCTGAAGCTGCTGGAGCAGCGCGGACAGAAGGTGGCGGTGAAGGAGGCGATGGGCAGCACCCAGAGCATTATGGTCGGGCCGGACGGGGCGCTGTTTGGCGCGTCGGACCCGCGTTCGGTGGATGATTTAACGGCGGGTTATTGAGGGCTCCCCTCACCCTAACCCTCTCCCCATAGGGGAGAGGGGATTGCACGGTGCGGTCTTTTCTCCCTCGCCCCTTTGGGGAGAGGGGTTACTTCATCCGCGCCATATAATACGCGTCCACATACTCACCGTTGCGCAGGGCAAAGCGCTTTCCGGTCCCCTCAATCTCAAAACCGTGCTTTTTGTACACCGCGATTGCCGGTTCGTTATCAACAAACACCGTCAGCTCAATGCGATCGACGCGCAGCCAGTTGTCGCACATATCGATCATGGTGCGCATCAGGGCGCTGGCGACGCCACGGTTTTGCCACTGCGCGCCCACGCTGATGCCAAAATCGGCAACGTGGCTGCGGCGCGGACGTGGCGCAACCGCAAGGCACAGGTGTCCGGCAACGGTGCCGTCGATACAGGCGACCAGCTGTTTAATGCCCGGCTGGTCGGCGAGCCGCTCCTGCCACATCTGCTCTGAGGGATGAGGAACCTGTAGCGTGTTGTGATACACCTCCGGCTGGGCGTGGATCTGACGAATGGCGTCATAATCTTTCGGTTCAGCGTGGCGTATCACTATCTCACTCATTCCTTCATCCTCGGTCAGTTAAAAGTCCCTTCCAACATCAATGACTTTAAATTTCGAGTCAATCGCTATTTTTTGCAAAAAGTGTTGGACAAGTGCGAATGAGAATGATTATTATTGCTCTGCGTTCAGGAAGACCCCTGCGGTAACCTGAAAGCACGACATTGCTCACATTGCTTCCAGTATTACTTTAGCCAGCTTCTAGCTGGCTTTTTTTTTGCCCTTTTTCTCCCTCTCCCCGTGGGAGAGGGCTGGGGTGAGGGCAAAACATGCGCTATGGTAAAACCCAGTAACCTTCCAAAAGGACTGAGCCATGACACTACATTGCGCATTTATTGGATTTGGCAAAAGCACCACGCGTTACCACCTTCCGTATGTTCTCAACCGTAAAGACAGCTGGCACGTTGCCCATATCTACCGCCGCAGCGCGAAGCCGGAAGAGCAGTCTCCACAGTATTCCCATATTCATTTCACCAGCGATCTTGATGAGGTGCTGGGCGACCCGCAGGTTAAACTGGTCATCGTCTGCACCCATGCCGACAGCCACTTCGACTATGCGAAACGTGCGCTCGAGGCGGGCAAAAACGTGCTGGTTGAAAAGCCGTTCACCCCGACCATCGCCGAAGCGAAGGAACTGTTCGCGCTGGCGAAGAGCAAGGGGCTGACCGTCACGCCGTATCAGAACCGCCGCTTTGACAGCTGCTTCCTGACGGCGAAAAAGGCGATAGAGAGCGGCAAGCTCGGCGACATCGTGGAAATGGAAAGCCACTTCGATTACTACCGCCCGGTGGCGGAAACCAAACCCGGCCTGCCGCAGGATGGCTCATTTTACGGCCTGGGCGTGCACACCATGGACCAGATCATTTCCCTGTTTGGCCGACCGGACCACGTGGCGTACGACATTCGCAGCCTGCGCAATAAAGCCAACCCGGACGACACCTTCGAGGCACAGCTGTTCTACGGTGACCTGAAAGCCATCGTCAAAACCAGCCATCTGGTGAAAATCGACTACCCGAAATTTATCGTTCACGGCACCAGAGGCTCGTTTATCAGGTACGGCATCGACCAGCAGGAGACCAGCCTGAAGGCCAATATCATGCCCGGCGAACCGGGTTTTGCCGCGGACGATTCCGTCGGCGTGCTCGAGTATGTGAACGATGAGGGCGTAACGGTCAGAGAAGAGCTGAAGCCCGAAGCCGGTGACTATGGCCGCGTCTACGATGCGCTGTATGAAACCCTCACCAACGGCGCGCCGAATTACGTCAAGGAATCTGACGTTCTCACCAACCTGGAAATCCTTGAACGTGCCTTCGAACAGGCTTCTCCTGCCACGATAACCCTTGCCAGATAAGCAAAAACGGCTCCTCTGAACTTGTTCACAAATTTTGAACAGAGGAGTCAATTTTCACCCTCTATGATCCCAGACGGTTTGCGTCCACACTTACTCCATCGAAACGAACTGAGGGTGAAAACAATGATCTACTTACGCAAAGCAAACGAACGTGGTCACGCAAATCATGGCTGGCTGGACTCATGGCATTCATTCTCGTTTGCCGACTATTATGACCCGAACTTCATGGGCTTCTCCGCGCTGCGCGTCATTAACGATGACGTGATTGATGCAGGCCAGGGCTTCGGTACCCACCCGCACAAGGATATGGAAATTTTGACCTACGTGCTGGAAGGGGCGGTTGAGCACCAGGACAGCATGGGCAATAAAGAGCAGGTTCCGGCGGGCGAGTTCCAGATTATGAGCGCGGGCACCGGGGTGCGTCACTCCGAGTACAACCCGAGCAAAACGGAAAAACTGCACCTGTATCAGATCTGGATCATTCCGGAAGAAACCGGCATCACGCCGCGCTACGAGCAGCGCCGCTTCGACGCGAAGCAGGGCAAACAGCTGGTGCTCTCTCCGGATGCGCGTGAAGGTTCCCTGAAGGTGCATCAGGATATGGAGCTGTACCGCTGGGCGCTGGCGAAAGACGAACAGTCCGTACACCAGATTGCCGCCAACCGCCGCGTGTGGATCCAGGTGGTGAAGGGCGACGTGACCATTAACGGCACCAAAGCCACAACCGCAGATGGTCTGGCTATCTGGGACGAGCAGGCGCTCTCCGTGCATGCCGACAGCGAAAGCGAAATCCTGCTGTTTGACCTGCCGCCGGTCTAAATAATTTCTCAACCTTCCCTTTAAACGGGGAAGGTTGAGCTTTGTCCGTGATAAACTGAGCAAATCTCTCACTTCAAGATTTCTCAGGACGATGAAAAAGAAACGCCCCGTACTTCAGGATGTCGCCGATCGCGTCGGTGTGACCAAAATGACGGTCAGCCGCTTTTTACGTAACCCGGAACAGGTTTCCGTCGCGTTGCGTGGCAAGATTGCCGCAGCCCTTGATGAACTGGGTTATATCCCCAACCGCGCACCCGATATTCTCTCCAATGCGACCAGCCGTGCGGTGGGCGTCCTGCTTCCTTCCTTAACTAACCAGGTTTTCGCCGAAGTGCTGCGTGGCATCGAAAGCGTCACCGATGCGTTTGGTTATCAGACCATGCTCGCGCACTATGGGTACAAGCCGGAACTGGAGGAAGAACGTCTTGAATCGATGCTCTCCTGGAACATCGATGGCCTGATTTTAACGGAGCGTACCCACACAGCCCGCACGCTGAAAATGATCGAAGTGGCGGGCATTCCGGTGGTGGAGCTGATGGACAGCCAGTCGCCGTGCCTCGACATTGCCGTTGGGTTCGATAACTTCGAAGCGGCGCGGCAGATGACCGCGGCCATTATCGCCCGCGGCCACCGGCACATCGCTTACCTGGGTGCACGTCTGGATGAACGTACTATCATCAAACAGAAAGGATACGAGCAGGCGATGCTCGACGCCGGTTTGATCCCGTACAGCGTGATGGTGGAGCAATCCTCATCCTACACCTCGGGTATTGAGCTGATGCGCCAGGCGCGACGCGAGTATCCGCAACTGGACGGTATTTTCTGTACCAACGATGACCTTGCGGTCGGCGCGGCGTTTGAGTGCCAGCGTCTGGGGCTGAAGATCCCTGACGATATGGCGATTGCCGGCTTCCACGGCCACGACATTGGTCAGGTGATGGAGCCGCGCCTGGCGAGCGTCCTGACCCCGCGTGAACGCATGGGCCGCATCGGTGCAGAACGCCTGCTGGCGCGCATTCGTGGTGAGGCAGTTACCCCTAAAATGTTAGATTTAGGTTTCACCTTGTCACCGGGTGGATCTATTTAATCCGACAAATTTGAAGTAGCTCACACTTATTCACTTCGCGCACGTTTGGATATTGCTTCTCTTTTGCCCCGGCAGGACAATGTTACCGATAACTGTTACCCGTAACAATTGACTGAGGGACACCCTTTGAGCACGACTAATCACGATCACCACGTTTACGTCCTGATGGGCGTGTCCGGTAGCGGTAAATCTGCCGTGGCGAGCGAAGTGGCGCATCAACTTCAGGCTGCGTTTCTTGATGGCGACTTCCTCCATCCGCGCAGCAACATCACCAAAATGGCTGCCGGCGAGCCGCTGAACGACGACGACCGCAAACCGTGGCTGCAGGCGCTGAATGACGCCGCGTTCGCGATGCAGCGTACCAACAAAGTTTCCCTGATCGTCTGCTCCGCGCTGAAAAAAACCTATCGCGACCTGCTGCGCGACGGCAACCCGAACCTCTCCTTCATCTATCTGAAGGGTGATTTCGAGGTAATTGAAAGCCGTCTGAAGGCGCGTAAGGGCCACTTCTTCAAAACCCAGATGCTGGTGACGCAGTTCGAAGCGCTGCAGGAGCCGGGTGCTGACGAGCAGGATGTCCTGGTGGTTGATATCGATCAGCCGCTGGAAGGTGTTGTAGCCAGCACCATCGAGGTTATCAATAAAAGGCAATAAGTTTTGAGTACATTAACGCTTGTTTTGACAGCAGTGGGTTCCGTTTTACTGCTGCTGTTTTTAGTGATGAAGGCGCGTATGCACGCTTTCGTTGCTTTGATGGTGGTTTCTATTGGTGCAGGTCTCTTTTCCGGCATGCCGCTCGACAAGATCGCCGCGACGATGGAAAAAGGGATGGGCGGCACGCTGGGCTTCCTGGCCATTGTGGTCGCGCTGGGCGCGATGTTTGGCAAGATCCTGCACGAGACGGGCGCAGTCGACCAGATTGCCGTCAAGATGCTGAAATCCTTCGGCCACAGCCGCGCGCACTACGCGATTGGCCTCGCTGGCCTGATTTGCGCGCTGCCGCTGTTCTTTGAGGTGGCGGTGGTGCTGCTGATTAGCGTAGCGTTCTCCATGGCGCGCCATACCGGCACTAACCTTGTGAAGCTGGTCATTCCGCTGTTTGCGGGCGTGGCCGCAGCCGCGGCGTTTCTGCTGCCGGGGCCTGCGCCGATGCTGCTGGCTTCCCAGATGCACGCCGACTTTGGCTGGATGATCCTGATTGGCCTGTGCGCGGCAATCCCGGGGATGATTATCGCCGGTCCGCTGTGGGGCAACTTCATCAGCCGCTACGTCGAGCTGCACATTCCTGACGACATCACCGAGCCGCACCTGGGCGAGGGAAAAATGCCGTCCTTCGGCTTCAGCCTGTCGCTGATTCTGCTCCCGCTGGTGCTGGTAGGGCTGAAAACCATTGCCGCCCGCTTTGTGCCTGAAGGCTCTACCGCCTATGAATGGTTTGAGTTTATCGGTCATCCGTTTACCGCGATCCTGGTGGCGTGTCTGGTGGCAATTTACGGCCTGGCGATGCGTCAGGGCATGCCGAAAGACCGCGTGATGGAGATCTGCGGTGCTGCGCTCCAGCCTGCGGGCATCATTCTGCTGGTGATCGGTGCCGGTGGCGTGTTCAAGCAGGTGCTGGTGGATTCCGGCGTGGGTCCTGCTCTGGGTGAAGCGCTGACCGGAATGGGCCTGCCAATTGCGGTGACCTGCTTCGTGCTGGCCGCGGCGGTACGTATCATTCAGGGCTCCGCGACCGTGGCCTGCTTAACGGCCGTAGGGCTGGTGATGCCGGTGATTGAACAGCTGAACTACTCCGGTGCGCAGATGGCGGCGCTGTCTATCTGCATCGCGGGCGGTTCGATTGTGGTGTCGCACGTGAACGACGCAGGCTTCTGGCTGTTCGGTAAATTTACCGGCGCGACCGAAGCGCAAACCCTGAAAACCTGGACGCTGATGGAAACCATCCTCGGCACGACGGGTGCGGTTGTCGGGATGATTGCGTTTACGCTGCTGAGCTAAACCCGGTTTTCTCCTTCTCCCTGTGGGCTGAGGATTCCCCAGAAAAATGAAAAGCACGATGAAGTGTGATCTACTGGTTGCGCTAACAAATCAGAAGAGACCTCATCGTGCCTTTACAGACAGTCTGCCAGAAATTTTTCTCCGCGTCTTTACCGGACATT
>NZ_JAPNMC010000027.1:0-20487 GCF_026627565.1 Enterobacter cloacae complex sp. 2022EL-00788
AGACGCGGAGAAAAATTTCTGGCAGACTGTCTGTAAAGGCACGATGAGGTCTCTTCTGATTTGTTAGCGCAACCAGTAGATCACACTTCATCGTGCTTTTCATTTTTCTGGGGAACCCTCAGCCCACAGGGAGAGGGAGAAATGCACGTCAACCCACAACGCCCCAGACAAGGTTGCCCTTATGGAACGTCGCGGTACGCGGTGAAATACGCGCCACGGCCTCGGCGGAACAGGAGGCATCCACCAGCACAAAGCTGGCGTCGTCCTGCGCTTTCGGCCATACGCGCTCGCCTTTGTCGTTCAGCGGCAGGACGTCGCCTGTGGCAATACCGAGCGCGCGGGAAAGCGTCTGCTCGTTCGGGCGAACGTAGAGCTGGGCGTACAGATTGGCTTTCTCCAGCATGTCCCCCAGGCCGTACGGCGACCAGTGGTCAATCACGCTGTCGGTGCCGGTCATGACAAACACGCCCTTATCGCGCAGCTGCTTCAGCGGCATGTGCAGGGTGCCAATCGGCACGGTGGAGGCGATAGTCACCTGCTGCGCCGCCATGCGGGTGGCGATCTCGTCCACCAGCTGCTCGTTGAGCGTCGCCAGCGCGAAGGCGTGGCTGATGGTCAGCTTGCCCTTCAGTTCCGGCGTTTTCTCCACGGTTTCCACCATGTAATTTACCGCCGCCACGCCCGCCGGGCTGGTTTCGTGCAGGTGAATATCCACCCCTTTGTCGTAGTCCAGCGCAATCTGGAACATCAGGTCGAGGGATTTCTCCATCGCGCCGTCGACGTTCGTCGGATCGAGCCCGCCCACGTAGTGCGCTCCGGCCTGCATCGCGTCGCGCATCAGCTTTTCAGAGTTTGACAGCAGCAGGCCGTGCTGCGGAAACGCCACGATCTCGCAGTCAAACCCGGGCCTGCGGCGCGCCAGCACCGCCTGCAAATTTTCCAGGTTCTTCAGGCCGGAAACCGGCTCAATGTTGCAGTGGCTGCGGGCGACGGTTGAACCTTTCGACTGGATCAGGTCGATAAGCGCCTCCGCACGCTCCTGCGTGTAGGGCTGTAGCTCCGGGAGCAGCTTTTGCTCAAGGCGGATCATGTCCTGAATGGTGGTGCCCGCCGGGCGGTTAAGCGACCGCCACGGGCCGCCGTAGAAGGTTTTATCCAGATGGATGTGCATGTCGCGCATCGCCGGGAGCATCAGCTTGCCGCCCGCGTCATAGTGCGGCAGCGCGGCACCCGCGTGGCTGTTGTTATCGCAAAGGGCGATAATTTTCCCGTCCTTAATCTCCAGCGTTTTCAGCTCGGTGCGGGTGCTCGTCGCCACGCCGCCGTCGACGTTAAACCCGGCCTCCAGCAGCACGTTGTCCAGGTAGTAATGTTTCGCGGTGATGTTCATCGGTTTGCCGGTCTCGCAGGCTGGTTTTGCGGAGTCGGCAGCATACGCGACGGAGCCGGTCGCGCCAAACAGCGCGCAGGCGGTGACCATTTTGCCGCTCTGGCTGATAAACTCGCGGCGGCTTTTGTTTTCACTCATCTTATCTTCCTTCGTTAACGATATGGGTACCGGTTTCCCCGCGCAGCGCGGCGGGCAGGCGGTCCGGCGAGGTGATAATCACGCGCCTGCCGCCGTGGTGTAAAAATTCCAGCGAGGCGACGATTTTGGGCAGCATGCTGCCCGCCGGGAAGTGGCCCTCGTCTTTGTAACGCGTCATCTGCGCCACGCTCACCTCGTCCAGCGCCTGCTGGTTCGGCTTGCCGAAGTTGATGCACACTTTTTCAACCCCGGTAGTGATCACCAGCACGTCGGCTCGGATCTCGCGCGCCAGCAGCGCGGTGGAGAGATCTTTATCAATCACCGCGTCAACGCTCCGGTAGTCGCCCTGTTCGCCACGCACCACGGGAATGCCCCCACCGCCCGCGCCGATCACCACAAAGCCTTTTTGCGTGAGGGCCTTGATGGCATCGGCTTCGACAATGCGCAGCGGCTGGGGCGAGGCCACCACGCGGCGATAGCCACGGCCGGAATCCTCGACGAAGCGCCAGTCCGGATGCGCCTGCTGCAGCGCATCGCGCTGCGCCTCGCTGAAGAACGCGCCGATCGGCTTTGTCGGGTGCGTGAAGCCGGGATCGTTTTTGTCCACCTCCACCTGCGTGACGACCGTGACCGCTTTTTGCTCCCCGCGCGCCGCCAGGCGGTTGTTGAGCGCCTGCTGGATCAGGTAGCCAATACCGCCCTGGGTGTCCGCGACGCAGTTCGCCAGCGGGGTCAGCGGCAGCCCTTCCCGCTCGTGGGCGATCTCGGCGCGGCGCAGATCCAGCCCCACCTGCGGGCCGTTGCCGTGGGTGAGCACGATGTCATAGTCCGAGGCCAGCATCTCAAGCACCGACTCTGCCACCGCCTTGACCGCCTGCGCCTGATGTTCAACCGACTGGCTGGCGTTGTCTTTGATAATGCTGTTGCCGCCAATGGCGACGACCATAAGCTCTTTCATACGTTTTCCTTCACCATGGTGCGGTATGTTCCCCTCACCCTAACCCTCTCCCCTTTGGGGAGAGGGCAGGGGTGAGGGGCATTGTTTTAGGATTCAGAAACCGGTGCCGCAGCGCTCGCCGCTTCCCGGCTGTCGAGAAAATGCTTCACCACAAACATGCCGCCCATCATCAGGTAGGCCGTGACGAACATCAGCGAGCTGCCCTGCGCAAAGCCCACCACCGGCGCGTGGATCACGCCAAACAGCGCCAGCAGCGCCCCGCCGGCGGCGGCAACGGCCCCGCGCAGCGGTTTGTTGATGATGGCGAAGATGGCGATACACCCCCAGAGCATGCTGGCGAGCGGCGCGCCGTTGCCGAGATGCATCAGCCCCTCGTAGTAGATCCCTTTGCTGTGCAGCACGTCGGTACCGATTTTCGCCGCGCTGGTGCCCGCCGCGCCCATCACGCTGTTCATCATGGTCAGCGCCCAGTTGGCGATCCACGGGAACAGGCAGATGAAGATGACCGGAACCTCGACTTTGGGCGTTTCCCGCACCACCTGGTTGGCGGTGACGACGCCGATAAACACCAGAATCGGCACGATGGCGGTCATCGGGATGATGGCGAGCATAAACGCCCCCAGCCCGAACAGCGGCACGATGAACATGGTCACGCCGGAGGCCAGCGTGTAGCCGATGCTGGCCCCCATCGCTTTCCAGCCGGGATGACCCACGTAGACGGTGACCGGGAACGGGTTGCCCATCAGGCAGCCGAGCATGGAAGCCAGGCCGTTTGCCAGCATCACCTTGCGGGTCGGGTACTCATCCCCCGCCGCGTGGGCGCTTTCAATGTTTTCCAGGTCAAAGATATAGTTCGCCAGCCCCAGCGGTACGGCGGACGCCAGGTACGGCAGCGCGTGCGGCAGGCCCTGCATAAAGCTGTCCACGTGGACTTCCGGCGGGTTAAAGCCGAAGGATGACATGGACGCTTTAATGGCATCCGGGCTTTGCAGGCCGGAGATCCACGCTAATGCCGTACCGGCAATCAGCAGCAGCAGGCCGGTAGGGATGCGGGCAAAGATTGGCTTTTTACCGAACCAGTTAATGAAGATCAGCAGCAGCACGATGAACGATACGGTGGGCGCCTCGAACGCCTGAAGCATCGGGTTCATCGCCAGCAGCAGCAGGCCAAGCCCGGACAGGCACGACAGCAGCACCGTGCGCGGGATCATCCTGCGGATGGTTTCCCCCAGGAACGAACCGCCCGCGAGGATCATCGCCTCCACGAAGCACCACACCAGGCCTATCTGAATCGCGAAATCCGCATCGCCGGTTTGCTGGTAGACGGGCATCAGAACCAGAAAGGTCACGGTAAAAATCGAGGGTGCGCTCGGGCCGGACGGCAGCGCGGTGACGTCCGTCCGTCCGGTGGCGCGCGCCATCTGCAGGCCAAACCACGCGTAGCACACGCTCGCTACCAGCACCGCCAGCCCGAAGGCCGGCGCGATGCGTCCATAAACAATCTCCTTCGGGATGCCGACGACAAAAATGAGCAACCCCATCATGGTCAGCAAATTAGTCAGGTTGTTGGTCATCAACCCGAAATATGCCGCCCAGTCACCTCTTTTCCACTCCAGCTTCATGTTTTTCATGGATGCATGCCTTATAAAAAGTAGCGATCGCGGAAGGTCAACAGCGCCTTTTCAAAACAGCTAAACGGCGGATGCACAATGCCCGCCCCAATCATGCCGATACCGGCGTCCTTGTGGGCAATGGCGGTGTTGATGACCGGCAGAATGCCGCTCCCCGCCACTCTGGTGATGTCGATGGCGGTCGGAATGCCCATAAACGACAGCAGCGGAATAGTGACGTTCGGGTTTTCACCGAGGGTGATTTCGCGCATCTGGCGGGAGAAGTCGATGGCTTCCTCCACCGTTCCGCCCACCAGCGCAACGATCGCCGGCGCCGTTGCCATGGCAAAGCCGCCGATGCCGTAGGTTTCGGTGATGGCGCTGTCGCCGATGTCCAGACCGGAGTCTTCCGGCCTGTAGCCTGCGAACATGGGGCCAATCACCTGCTGCGCCGGGCCGGTGAACCACTGTCCCGGCAGGCCGGAAACACGCAGGCCGAACTCGTAGCCGTTGCGCGCCATGGTGGTGACGACGGTGCTGTACTCGATGCCGTGGGCGGCATCCAGCGCGGCCTTACACATCGCCATCCACGTCGGGCCGGAGAAGTAGTCGCTGCTGGCGACAAACTCAAACACCTCGCGCTGCTGCGCCACCGGATAGCCCGCCTGGATCAGCCCCGGCGTCAGCGCCTGGATCAGCAGCGTGGTGCCCGCGTTGTTGCGGTTGTGGCATTCGTCACCCATGTGCAGCGCCTGCGCCAGCATCAGGCGCAGGTCGATTTCGCCGATAATCTTCATCGCGTCGCGCAGCATCGGCCCGAGCACGTCGCGCATCCAGTTCAGACGGTCGATAACGCTCTGGTCGTTGGCGCCCATGCGCAGGATCTTCGCCATCTGCTCGCTGAGGTTGGTGAACGCCCGGTTGCCGTAGGTTTTGTTCTCAACGATGTGCATAAACATCGACGCGGAGGTGACGCCCGCCATGGAGCCCACGCAGTCGTGCTCGTGGCACGGCGAGAAGGTGATGTCGCCTGAAGCCGCCAGCCTTGCGGCGTCCTCCAGATCCGTCGCCAGCCCTTCGAACACCAGCGCGCCGGTAACCGCGCCCTTCATTGCGCCGCACATGTTTTCCCAGGCGACGGGCGGACCGGCGTGCAGGATGGTGGTGCGGGTCATCCCAGGCACAACGTTAATCGCCTGGTCGAAGCCCACCAGCACCGGATGAGACTGGATGATGCGCTCAAGCGCGACCCTGTTAGCGGCGGCAATTTTTTCCGCCAGCGGTTTCTCTGCCAGCTGGTCGAGCGCCCCGACGACCTGCATGTTGCCCTGCCCCGGCGGCGTCCAGTCGAGCTGCGTCACGGGAACGTGCTGCTTTTTGAGATCGTCGCTGAACATTGCAATACCCACGTTAATCACGTTCAGCGGCTGGTTAAATAAGGTCGTCATTATGCTTTCTCCCCTTTGCAGACAAATTCGCGAGCCAGTAATCCGGTATTGGTGCTGCTGCTGGCCCAGATCACGCCGGCATCGGTCAGCATCTGGCACTGCTGCGCCAGCGACTGGGGATCCTGGTCGGTCCCCAGGACGTAGCCGAGGATCGCCAGCGGACGGTTATCGGCCTGTGCGATCGCCTGCGCCTCTTTGATGGCGTCGAGCATCACCCCCACCGGATCCTCATGGGCGCCAAAGCCGAGCACGAAGTCCATCACGATGACGCCCACCTGCGGGTCGCGCGCTTCCTGCAGCAGGCGGCTGATGCGGTTGGTCGGGTCGATCATCGGGTGCGGTTTGCCGTTGGTGAAGTCGTCGTCACCAAAGTCGAGGAAGGTGTGGGCCTGGCTGACGCTGATGTCCTTCAGGCGCCTGGCCGGATCGGGCTGGATGTTGCTCCAGACGTCGTCGAATTTCGCAAGCGCCGCGAACATCGCTTCGTCGCACAGGGTGCCGCCGCAGAACAGGCCGCGAATGTACTTCTGCTGCGGCGTCAGGCGGGCGCGCACCTCTTCAACCAGCGGCCAGTTGAGCGGATGCAGGTCAAGGGACTCTTTTTTGATGCCGGTGAGCAGCACGGCCTTCAGGGCCGCCTCTTTGGTGCCGCGCGCAAACTGCAGGCCGTCTTCGTCGGCGGGCGGTTCGCTGCGCCCGAGGAAGCACACAACCACAGGCTTGCGGCAGGCGCGCGCGCGGGCCAGCACTTTTTCAGCCACCGCCGGAGCTGGCGGCTTGGAGATCAGGGCAATCACTCGCGTGCCCTCGTCCGCCTCCAGCATATCGATGGCGTCGAGCATCATCAGGCCGCCGATCTTCTCGCTGAGGTCGCGCCCGCCGGTGCCGATCAGCTGCGATACGCCGCCGCCGAACTCGTGGATGCGCACGCTCAGCTCCTGGCTGCCGGTGCCCGAGGCGCCGACAATCCCAATCGGCCCGCGGCGCACCGCGTTGGCGAAGCACAGCCCCGCCCCGTTAATAATGGCGGTGCCGCAGTCCGGCCCCATCAGCAGCAGCCCTTTCTCATGGGCGAGCTGCTTCAGCGCAAGCTCGTCGTCGAGCGAGACGTTATCGGAAAACAGCATCACGTTAAGATCGTTGTCCAGCGCCTGGCGCGCCTCGCGGGCGGCGAAGGTGCCGTTCACTGAAATGACCGCGAGGTTTGCGTCAGGACGGTGGGTTTTGGCGCTGGCCACCGTGGCGTAGCGTGCCTCATGCGAGCCGCCGGACGCTTTACGGGTAAACAGGGCTTCTATTTCAGCCAGCGTTTCGTCATTCGCCGCCTCACCCTTAATGACGATCATCAGGTCGCCGTTTTTCGCGTCCGCTAATTCCGGCGTTAACAGCCCGAGATTTTTTAATACGCCTTTGTTCATTTCCGTCGCCATGGCCACAAATGCCTGCTCGACGCCCGGCAATTTATTGGCTTTGGTGGAAACCGACATTAAGGAAACCGAATCGAAATACGTATTCTTTTTTATAACGATTTTGGTTGGCATTATTTTCACCTGTTTGAGGATAAAAGGGGGCCGCCGTCGCGCAAAATGCACGTCGGTTAAAATGCGTTTGTGATGAATGGCCAGCCGGAAAGGGCTGGCCGAATGCGTTATGCGCCCGCCGCCAGCAGCAGATCGGCTATCGCATCGAAGCCTTTTTCCCGCGCCAGTTCGAGCGGGGTTTTTCCGTATTTATCGGTCATGTGCGGGTTCGCGCCGTGCTCCAGCAGCAGCTTCACGATCTCCTGCTGCTTCGCGCCGCCGTCGTTTAGCACAATGGCCTCCAGCAGCGGCGTCCAGCCCACAAAATTGGTGTGGTTGACGTTGATGTCGGTTTTTTCCAGCAGCTCACGCACGATTTCAACATGCCCTTTTTCACTGGCAGGCGTAATGCCCACGCCGCCGAAGCGCGTCAGGCGGTCAAGATCCGGATTCGCCGGAAGGATAATGCGCAGCAGGGTTAAATCATTGGTCAGGCAGCTAATCAGGAAGGGGTTAAAACAGGTCTGGTCCTGTTTATCAATATCCGCGCCAGCGGCAATTAAAAACTCCACACAGGCGTAATGCTTTTTAAGGCTGGCAATAATAATGGCGGTTCTTTTCTGGCGGCTGGAGGCGTTAATATCCACGCCATTATCCAGGCAGGCTTTTAGCGCGTCGATATTGCCCTCTTCTGCCGCCAGCAGAAATTCCGTCACCAGTGCGTTTGCAGACATATTCTGACTCCCAATGTTAACCTCTGATGTCCTGAGAATAGCAACAGCCTGTTCATAAAAGAATCCGCTTAAAAATGATTCATCGACACGCAATTCATTGTTGAGGTAGATTCAACAGTTCGGCCAAAACGTGCGTCTGTGCAACCTTTTTCTTATGGTTTGCCGCTTTTTAGCGCCGCAGGCTGCAATATCCTTATGGCTAAAAAAGCCTTACATGGCGCGGCCCTGCGCAAATAGTCAGAACTGTGACCGGCTTCAAATGTGATGTAACGGCGTTGTTAAAATATGTTCAAAACTGATGGTAACCGGGAGCCGTAATATGAATTCCATCTTTACCGAAGAGAATCTGCTGGCCTTTACCACCGCGGCTCGTTTTGGCAGCTTTAGCAAAGCCGCCGCCGAGCTTGGCGTGACGACGTCCGCCATCAGTTACACCATTAAACGCATGGAGACCGGGCTGGACGTGGTGCTGTTTGTACGCAACACGCGCAGCATTGAGCTGACAGAATCCGGCTTTTACTTTTACCGTAAGGCCACCGACCTGCTGAATGACTTCCACGCCATCAAGCGCGGGATTGATACCATTTCACAGGGCATTGAGGCGAGAGTGCGCATCTGCATTAATCAGCTTTTGTATACGCCGCGCCATACCGCGAGGCTGCTTCAGGTGCTGAAAAAACAGTTCCCCACCTGCCAGATCACGGTGACGACCGAGGTGTATAACGGCGTCTGGGATTCGATCATTAATAATCAGGCCAATATCGCCATTGGCGCGCCGGATACGCTGCTTGACGGCGGCGGCATCGATTACACCGAGATTGGGGCGATCCGCTGGGTATTTGCCATCGCCCCGACGCATCCGCTGGCCTTCGCCCCGGAGCCGATTTCCGAAAGCCAGCTGCGCCTGTATCCCAACATCATGGTTGAGGATACCGCGCATACCATCAACAAGAAGGTCGGCTGGCTGCTTCACGGGCAGGAGGCAATTCTCGTGCCGGACTTCAACACCAAATGCCAGTGTCAGATCCTGGGGGAAGGGATTGGATTTTTACCGGAGTATATGACGCGTGAGGCGGTGGAAGACGGCCTGCTGGTAACGCGGCGGATTAATAACCCGCGGCAGGATTCCCGCATGCTGCTCGCCACGCAGCATGCGGCGACCGGGCAGGTCACGCGCTGGATCAAACAGCAGTTTGGCCCGGAGGGCGTGCTGACCCGGATCTACGGTGACCTGCTCTGGCGTACTTAGCTTTTGGTCTGAACCCAGAACGCGTGGATAAGACCCGGGAAGTAACCCAGAATGGTCAGAAGGATGTTCAGGATAAACGCCCAGCCCAGTCCCTTGCCAAGCAGAACGCCCAGCGGCGGGAGAATAATCGTAAAAACAACACGCCAAAAACCCATAAAGACTCCGTGCAAGCTAACCAATTGAAAATTATAAAAGACACTTCTCTAAGCGTAGCCAGTTTACCCGTCATCGCCATCTCTTTATTACCCTTTTACCCTCTTTTACGCTTTTGTCACTGGCTTAACGGACGCCATTAGTTTAGCATTTACTTAATTAAGCAAATACTAAACAACCATGACTGAACTCGAACAACTTCAGGCCAGCGCCGGACAGGCCGCCACGCTACTGAAAGCCATGAGCAACCCGCGCAGGCTGCTGATCCTGTGCACGCTCTGCGGCGCGCCCGGAACCAGCGCGGGCGATCTGGCTCGCGCAACGGGGCTAAGCCCCTCCGCCACCTCTCAGCATCTGGCGCGCATGCGTGAAGAGGGGCTTATCGACAGCACCCGTGAAGCCCAGCGCATCCTGTATTCCATCAAAAACGATGCGGTGCATCAGCTGATAAGCACCCTGAAATCCCTCTATTGTCCGTAAGGAGCTGATATGTCTCTTCCTCTTATTTCGCCGCAGCAGGCAAACGCGCTTATCGCTGAGGGCGCAAGGCTGATCGATATTCGCGACGCCGACGAATATGCCCGCGAGCATATTCCGGCTGCGCGCTCTTTACCGCTGGACTCCCTGTCCGGCAGGCTAAACGCCGCGCCTGGTGAAACGGTAATCTTCCACTGTCAGTCCGGGGCCCGAACGGCTAACCATGCCGCACGGCTTGCGCAGGCGGCGTCGCCCGCTCAGGCCTTCGTGGTTGAGGGAGGCATTCAGGGCTGGAAACAGGCCGGTCTGCTGACCGTTGAAGACAAAACCCAGCCGCTGCCGCTGATGCGTCAGGTGCAGATCGCCGCCGGGCTGCTAATCCTCTGCGGCGTGGTGCTGGGATATGGCGTCTCCAGCCTCTTCTTCCTGCTGAGCGGTTTCGTGGGTGCCGGGCTGCTGTTCGCCGGCGTAACGGGCTTTTGCGGCATGGCACGGCTGCTGAAGGTGATGCCGTGGAACCGTGGTACCTCGTAAGCAGTACCCGACAGATTAGACTGTACCCCGCTTCGGACGTGGGCTATGGTGAAGATCGTTATAACGATGAGGAGGTGCTATGTTTTCTGTCGGCGATTATGTCCAACCGCGTCAGGGTGGTCCGAAACTGAAGGTGCTCGAGGTAAATGGCGAAAGCATTGTGGCCGTGCAGGCCAGCAACGAACAGGGCGAGAAATATAACCTGAAAGCGGCAGACGTTGTTCTGTACACCGAAGAGGGTGATTTTGGCGTCTGCTAGGTCGATAGCCGGGCGGAATATACCGCCCGGATGATACTCAGATCAGGAAATCGTCCAGCGTTTTTCCGTTTGCCAGCGCGTTTGCAATTGGCTTCGGCGTACGCCCCTGACCGGTCCACGTTTTCTCTTCACCGTTAGCGTCAATAAAACGATATTTTGCCGCACGCGCTTTACGTTTTTTAGCCGGTTGACCCGCATGAGCCAGCTCACCGCCCAGCAGATCGCTCGGAGAAATACCGTCAGCTTTCATCAGTTCCAGCAGAGCATTAATTTTATCCTGCTGTTCAGCGCGTTGACGCTCTAATTCAGCCTGCTCGCTGCGTTTTTCATCCGTGACAATCCGGAATTTTTCCAGCACTTCTTCCAGAACATCCAGGGATAATTCACGCGCCAGCGCCCGGAGGGTGCGGATATTATTAAGATTCTGTAACGTTAAAGCCATAATAATGAGAAACCTTTCTTCGTGTGTATAACATAAATCAGGCAACAGAATAATTGATTTTTGCGCTGATATCTACCCACCCGCGCGTTTTGACATTATTGTAAATGGATTTAAATATCCGGTTAATATAATCCCGAAATATCTGCCCTTTTATTGCGGAATATACCGTTCTCCCTCTGACCGACAGGCCCTGTTTAAACCCGCCTGCAAATTAGCCCATTCTCCACCGTGGCATAGGGATTTTACGCTGCCTTAACCAACCTAACTATATGTTTTATAAAGACAAACAAGCACAAGGGAAAGAAAATAACGAAGCGCGCAAAAAACAGGCATCTTTAGAGAATTTTGTGGACAAAGCGCCACGAAATAAAGATAAATCACTACTTGTTAGTTAAAAGCCAGAGAGATACTCTATACACTCAAAACAAACCAACCTAAAGCACTAAGCGCCGCGGGTAAAATGCCACTTTTTTGTTCTGTTCGAGGAGTTCAGACATGTTCTCACCGCAGTCTCGCCTGCGCCATGCGGTAGCGGATACTTTCGCGATGGTAGTCTACTGTTCCGTCGTGAACATGCTGATTGAAATTTTCCTGTCGGGAATGTCCTTTGAGCAGTCTCTCTCGTCGCGCCTGGTCGCCATCCCGGTAAATATCATGATTGCCTGGCCGTACGGCTTATATCGCGACGCGGTTATGCGTTTCGCCCGGCGTATTAGCCCGGCTGGCTGGATAAAAAACCTGGCCGACGTGCTGGCTTACGTAACGTTCCAGTCCCCGGTGTACGTGGTTATTTTGCTGACGGTGGGCGCAGACTGGCATCAAATCGCCGCCGCGGTGAGTTCAAATATCGTGGTTTCAATGCTGATGGGTGCGGTGTACGGCTACTTTCTTGACTACTGCCGCCGCCTGTTTAAGGTCAGCCCCTACAGCCAGGCGAAAGCGTAAGGTGAGGCGACTGGCTCATGCCAGTCGCAAAATTACTGTACGTCGCCAAACAGTCCTTTCAGGAACCGCTCCAGCGCCATACGCGAGCTGAAACCGTGCGGAATACCATAATGCTCATGCGTCTCGCCGCCTAAATAGAGCGGAAATTGCTGATAATGATCGCAGGTTTTAATTTCCGAGGCAGGCTCAGCAAATGACAGGCTTCTGTCTTTCAGTGTCGGGTGAATAATGAGAGCGGTACGCCCCATTCGTGCTTCACGGTTAACGTAAACATAATTCTCGCCACGGCGATATCCGTACGCTTTTGATGTTACCTCATCCATGGTGAAACCTTCTTTTTCAAGAACGCGCGCCACTTCATCGGGTCGTAAATACATATCTCTTCCTCGTTATCATTCCTGCCCGGCAACCTTACAGTATTCAGCATTAGCAGGGCTTTCAGAATATTCCATAAACTGCCCGATAAGCCGTGACTCGCTTCAGATATTACATTTCTGAACTAAACTAAACGGGAACACAAAATTATGGAGGATCGTATGTTTAACAGACCGAACCGAAACGATATTAACGACGACACTCAGGATATTCGTAACGATGTCAGCCAATTAGCGGACACGCTGGAAGCGGTGCTCAAATCCTGGGGCTCTGATGCGAAGGATGAAGCAGATGCCGCGAAACGTAAGGCTCAGTCTCTGCTGCGTGAAACACGGGCACGGATGAACGGCCGTTCACGCACCACGCAGGCCGCCTGCGACATGGCCAGCTGCGCCACGACCTTTGTGCGTGAGAAACCGCTCTGTACGCTGGGCACGGTCGCGGCGGTGGGTATTTTTGTCGGCGCCCTGCTCAGCCTGCGTAAATAAGCGTGAGCTATCGGCCCCGGTCGCCCCTGGCGCCGGGGCTTTTCTTTGCCTGAAAGCCTGAAAAACCCGCGCAGTACGCCCTTCCCCGCTGTGCTCATCATTGGGGCTACATCAATCTGATTTTCCCATATCTTGTATGGTTGAATCTTATCTCAACTACATCTAGTATTTCCTTAAGCAAGACACACACGACATGACGCGTTTACTCGCGCCGATTTCTCATTCTAAATGGAAATACGAATCATGAGCATTATTATTTACACTCGTAACAATTGTGTTCAGTGCCACGCCACGAAGCGTGCAATGGAGAGCCGCGGCGTAGCCTTTGAGATGGTCAATCTCGATCAGGTGCCCGATGCGGCCGACATCCTGCGGGCGCAGGGCTTCCGTCAGCTTCCGGTCGTGGTTGCCGGTGACACCAGCTGGTCCGGCTTTCGCCCGGACATGATCAATCGCCTGAGCGCTCAGGCCACGCGTGCATGAGCGGGCTGGTCTACTTTTCCAGCAGCTCGGAAAACACGCTTCGGTTTATGGAGCGCCTCGGGCTGCCTGCGGTGCGCATTCCGCTGAACGAGCGGGAGCGTATTCGGGTAGACGAACCTTACATCCTGGTGGTGCCCAGCTACGGCGGCGGCGGCACGGCGGGAGCCGTTCCCCGTCAGGTGATCCGCTTTCTGAACGATCCCCATAACCGACGACTGATTCGCGGCGTGATCGCGGCGGGCAATCGCAACTTCGGCGAGGCCTTTGCCCGCGCCGGGGATGTCATCTCTCAAAAATGCGGCGTGCCGTATCTCTATCGTTTTGAACTGATGGGGACACAGCAGGACGTAGAGAACGTGCGTAAAGGAGTAAACGAATTTTGGCAACGACAACCGCAGAACGCGTGATTCAGGCGACACCGGATTACCACGCGCTGAACGCGATGCTCAACCTCTATGACCGTGAGGGGCGCATACAGTTTGGTAAAGATCGTGAGGCGGTAGACGCCTTTATCGCCGCCCACGTCCGCCCGAACAGCGTGACCTTCGGCAGCCAGCAGGAGCGTCTCGACTATCTGGTTAAAGAGGGTTATTACGAGGAGCGGGTGTTAACCCGCTACGACCGCGCCTTCGTGGTGGCGTTGTTTGAGCGCGCTCACGCCAGCGGCTTTCGCTTCCAGACGTTTCTCGGCGCGTGGAAGTATTACACCAGCTACACCCTGAAAACCTTCGACGGCAAGCGCTATCTGGAAAGCTTTGAAGATCGCGTGGTCATGGTGGCGCTGACGCTGGCGCAGGGCGATGAAGCGCTGGCCGAAAGGCTGACGGAAGAGATGCTCTCCGGCCGCTTCCAGCCCGCCACGCCCACCTTCCTCAACGGCGGTAAAGCCCAGCGCGGTGAGCTGGTCTCCTGCTTCCTGCTGCGTATTGAAGACAATATGGAGTCGATTGGCCGCGCGGTGAACTCGGCGCTGCAGCTTTCCAAACGCGGCGGCGGCGTGGCGTTTTTGCTTTCGAACCTGCGTGAAGCGGGCGCGCCGATCAAGCGCATCGAAAACCAGTCTTCGGGCGTGATCCCGGTGATGAAGATGCTGGAAGACGCCTTCTCCTATGCCAACCAGCTTGGCGCGCGCCAGGGCGCTGGCGCCGTTTATCTTCACGCCCACCACCCGGACATCCTGCGGTTTCTCGATACCAAACGCGAAAACGCCGACGAAAAAATCCGCATCAAAACCCTGTCGCTTGGCGTAGTAATCCCGGATATCACCTTTACGCTCGCCAAAGAGAATGCCGACATGGCGCTGTTTTCGCCGTATGACGTTGAGCGAATTTACGGCAAAGCGTTTGGCGACGTGGCGATAAGCGAGCTGTACGACGAGCTGGTTGCCGACGATCGCATTCGCAAAAAATACATCAACGCCCGGGATTTCTTCCAGACGCTGGCTGAAATTCAGTTTGAATCCGGCTATCCGTACATCATGTACGAGGACACGGTGAATCGCGCGAATCCGGTTGCCGGGCGCATCAACATGAGCAACCTGTGCTCGGAGATTTTGCAGGTCAACAGCGCCTCCACCTATGACGAGAATCTGGACTACGCCGACATCGGCAAAGATATCTCCTGTAACCTCGGGTCGCTGAATATTGCCCACACCATGGATTCTCCCGATTTTGGCCGCACGGTGGAGACCGCCGTTCGCGGGCTGACGGCGGTCTCGGACATGAGCCACATCCGCAGCGTGCCGTCCATTGAGGCAGGCAACGCCGCGTCGCACGCCATCGGCCTCGGGCAGATGAACCTGCACGGCTATCTGGCGCGGGAGGGCATCGCCTACGGCAGCCCGGAAGGGCTCGATTTCACCAACTTCTATTTCTACACCGTCACCTGGCACGCGCTGCACACGTCCATGATGCTGGCGCGCGAGCGCAACCAGCGTTTCGCCGGCTTTGAGCGGTCGCGCTACGCCAGCGGGGCGTATTTCAGCCAGTATCTGGAAGGCGACTGGCAGCCGAAAACCGAAAAGGTGCGCGAGCTGTTCGCGCGTGCGGGGATCGTTCTGCCGACGCGCGACATGTGGCTGCAGCTGCGTGACGACGTGATGCGCTACGGCATCTACAACCAGAACCTGCAGGCGGTGCCGCCGACCGGCTCGATCTCTTACATCAACCACGCCACGTCGAGCATTCACCCGATCGTGTCGAAAATTGAGATCCGTAAGGAAGGCAAAACCGGGCGCGTCTACTACCCCGCCCCGTTTATGACCAATGAGAACCTTGCGCTGTATCAGGACGCGTATGAAATCGGCCCGGAAAAAATCATCGATACCTACGCCGAGGCAACCCGACACGTGGATCAGGGGCTGTCGCTGACGCTGTTCTTCCCGGATACCGCCACCACGCGGGATATCAACAGAGCGCAGATTTACGCCTGGAAGAAAGGCATCAAAACGCTGTACTACATTCGCCTGCGCCAGCTTGCGCTGGAAGGCACCGAAATTGAAGGCTGCGTGTCCTGCGCGCTGTAAGGAGAAAGGATGAAACTGTCACGCGTGAGCGCCGTTAACTGGAACAAGATTCAGGACGACAAAGATCTGGAGGTGTGGAACCGCCTCACCAGCAACTTCTGGCTGCCGGAAAAGGTGCCGCTTTCCAACGATATTGCGGCGTGGCAGACCCTCAGCCACGCCGAGCAGCAGCTGACGATCCGCGTCTTTACCGGCCTGACCCTGCTGGACACCATTCAGAACACCGTGGGCGCGCCCGCGCTGATGAGCGATGCGCTGACGCCGCACGAAGAGGCGGTGATGTCGAATATCAGCTTCATGGAGGCAGTGCACGCCCGATCCTACAGCTCGATTTTCTCGACGCTGTGCCAGACCAGAGATGTTGATGCAGCCTACGCCTGGAGCGAGGAGAGCGCGTCGTTGCAGCGCAAGGCGGAGCTGGTGCTGGAATATTATCGGGCCGACGAGCCGCTGAAGAAGAAGATCGCCAGCGTGTTCCTGGAATCGTTCCTCTTCTATTCTGGCTTCTGGCTGCCAATGTACTGGTCGAGCCGGGGCAAGCTCACCAACACCGCCGATTTGATTCGCCTCATCATCCGGGATGAAGCGGTGCACGGATACTATATCGGCTATAAGTACCAGAAAGGGCTGGAGAAAGTCAGCGACGCGAAGCGCGAGGAGCTGAAGGGCTTTGCCCTTGATTTGCTGATGGATCTGTACGATAACGAGCTGCGCTATACCGACGAACTCTACGCCGGAACCGGCTGGGAAGAGGACGTGAAGGCGTTCCTCTGTTACAACGCCAATAAAGCGCTGATGAACCTCGGCTACGAGGCGCTGTTCCCGCCGGAAATGGCGGAGGTGAACCCGGCGATCCTGGCGGCGCTGTCGCCGAACGCCGACGAAAACCATGACTTCTTCTCCGGGTCCGGGTCGTCGTACGTGATGGGCAAAGCGGTGGAGACGGAAGACGAGGACTGGGATTTTTAATGTAGGCAGTAACGTTCATTAATTAAATATAAATCCCATTATTTCCACACCATTATTTGACCAGGCACTACACTGTAATTTACCCGTCATATTCGCCTGAATCACACCGATTCAGGCGAAATTTCCCGATGCAGCAGCAAAAAATTCAGAAAAATTCAAACCTCCCTCAGCCCTTTATTCATGGGAAATTCAGCCGTTTCGCTTGTGGCAAAATTCCGGCCTCAGGCCGGTGCAGGGTTGTCTCAGAATCTGAGTATGTTAGGGTAATGCCAGTTAACTATTTACCATGGTAATCATATCGACATAAACAAATAACAGGACACTCTCTATTGCATGGCAATTAAATTAGAAGTGAAAAATCTTTATAAAATATTTGGCGAGCATCCGCAGCGCGCATTCAAATATATTGAGAAAGGCCTTTCGAAAGAGCAAATTCTGGAAAAAACCGGGCTATCGCTTGGCGTTAAAGACGCCAGTCTGGCCATTGAAGAAGGCGAGATATTTGTCATCATGGGATTATCCGGTTCGGGTAAATCCACTATGGTTCGCCTTCTCAATCGCCTGATTGAACCCACCCGCGGACAGGTGCTGATTGACGGCGTGGATATCGCCAGAATATCAGACGCCGAGCTTCGCGAGGTGCGCAGAAAGAAGATTGCAATGGTGTTTCAGTCATTCGCGCTAATGCCGCATATGACGGTGCTGGATAATACCGCCTTTGGCATGGAATTAGCCGGCACGCCCGCTCAGGAACGTCAGGAAAAAGCCCTTGATGCGCTGCGTCAGGTGGGGCTGGAGAATTATGCGCACGCGTATCCGGATGAACTTTCCGGCGGTATGCGCCAGCGCGTAGGATTAGCCCGCGCATTAGCCATTAATCCGGATATATTATTAATGGATGAAGCCTTCTCGGCTCTCGATCCGTTAATTCGTACCGAGATGCAGGATGAGCTGGTAAAATTACAGGCCAAACATCAGCGCACGATTGTTTTTATTTCTCACGATCTGGATGAAGCCATGCGTATTGGCGACCGTATCGCCATTATGCAAAATGGTGAAGTGGTGCAGGTCGGCACGCCGGATGAAATTCTCAATAACCCGGCGAATGATTATGTGCGCACCTTCTTCCGCGGCGTGGATATTAGCCAGGTATTCAGCGCCAAAGATATTGCCCGCCGAACCCCGAACGGCATTATCCGTAAAACGCCGGGTTTTGGCCCGCGCTCCGCGCTTAAGCTGCTGCAGGACGAAGACCGTGAATACGGCTATCTGGTTGAACGCGGCAATAAATTTGTCGGCGTTGTTTCCATCGACTCTCTGAAAACCGCACTCGGCGAAAACCAGGGAATCGATGCGGCGTTAATTGACGCTCCGCTTGCCGTGGACGCCGAAACGCCGCTCAGCGAGCTGCTCTCTCACGTCGGCCAGGCGCCGTGCGCCGTGCCGGTTATCGGTGAGGAACAACAGTACGTTGGCATCATCTCAAAACGCATGTTGCTGCAGGCTTTAGATCGCGAGGGGGCAAACAATGACCGATCAATCTAACCCGTGGGGCACCACTGAAGCGGCGGACAGCGCTGCGCAATCCGCCGATGCGTGGGGCTCCACGCCAGCGCCGGCCGATGGCGGCGGCGCGGCAGACTGGCTGAACAGCGCACCCGCGCCTGCGCCAGAACACTTCAACATTATGGATCCGTTCCACAAAACGCTGATCCCGCTGGACAGCTGGGTCACGCAGGGGATCGACTGGGTGGTAACCCACTTCCGCCCGGTATTCCAGGGGATCCGCATCCCGGTGGATTACATCCTGAACGGCTTCCAGCAGCTGATGCTGGGCATGCCTGCACCGGTGGCCATTATCCTGTTCTCGCTTATCGCGTGGCAGTTTGGCAGCGCGGGGATGGGGGTCGCCACGCTGATTTCCCTGATCGCTATCGGCGCGATTGGCGCGTGGTCTCAGGCGATGATCACCCTCGCGCTGGTGCTGACCGCCCTGCTGTTCTGCATCGTCATCGGGCTACCGATGGGGATCTGGCTGGCGCGTAGCCCGCGGGCCGCGAAAATTATCCGTCCGCTGCTGGATGCGATGCAGACCACGCCGGCGTTCGTTTATCTGGTGCCTATCGTGATGCTCTTCGGCATCGGTAACGTGCCGGGCGTGGTGGTGACCATCATCTTCGCCCTGCCGCCGATTATTCGCCTGACCATTCTGGGCATTAACCAGGTGCCGGCAGATCTGATTGAGGCATCGCGCTCGTTCGGCGCCAGCCCGCGCCAGATGCTGTTTAAGGTTCAGCTTCCGCTGGCGATGCCGACCATTATGGCTGGCGTTAACCAGACGCTGATGCTGGCGCTGTCGATGGTGGTTATCGCCTCGATGATTGCCGTTGGCGGACTAGGCCAGATGGTGCTGCGCGGCATTGGCCGCCTCGACATGGGGCTGGCAACCGTCGGCGGCGTAGGAATTGTGATCCTCGCCATTATTCTTGACCGCCTGACCCAGGCCGTCGGTCGTGATTCACGCAGTCGCGGCAACCGTCGCTGGTATACCACCGGCCCTGTCGGGTTACTCACCCGTCCATTTACAAAATAAGGAACAACGATGCGACAGAGCGTACTTTTTGCTACAGCGATTGCCACCCTTGTCTCCACCAGCACGTTTGCGGCTGAGCTGCCGGGTAAAGGCATTACCGTACAGCCGGTGCAGAGCACCATTTCGGAAGAGAGCTTCCAGACGCAGATCGTCAGCCGCGCGCTGGAGAAGCTGGGCTATACGGTAAATACCGCCAGCGAAGTGGATTACAACGTAGGCTATACCTCGATTGCCTCCGGTGACGCCACCTTTACCGCCGTGAACTGGCAGCCGCTGCACGACGACATGTATGCCGCCGCGGGCGGCGACAAGAAGTTCTACCGGGAAGGCACCTTCGTGACCGGCGCGGCGCAGGGCTATCTGATCGACAAGAAAACCGCCGATAAGTACCACATCACCAACATTGAGCAGCTGAAGGATCCGAAGATCGCCAGACTGTTCGATACCAACGGTGACGGCAAGGCCGACATGATGGGCTGTTCACCGGGCTGGGGCTGTGAAGCGGTGATCAACCACCAGAACAAGGCCTTTGACCTGGCGAAGACCGTCGACGTGAGCCACGGTAACTACTCCGCGATGATGGCCGATACCATCGCTCGTTTTAAAGAGGGCAAACCGGTCATCTATTATACCTGGACCCCGTACTGGGTGAGCGACGTGCTGAAGCCGGGCAAAGACGTGGTGTGGCTGCAGGTACCGTTCTCCTCCCTGCCGGGCGAACAAAAAGATATCGACACCAAACTGCCGAACGGCATGAACTATGGCTTCCCGGTGAACACCATGCATATTGTGGCTAACAAAGCCTGGGCCGAGAAAAACCCGGCGGCGGCGAAGCTGTTCTCCGTGATGAAGCTGCCGCTGGCGGACATCAACGCTCAGAACGCCATGATGCACGCGGGTAAATCCTCCGAAGCGGATATTAAAAACCACGTGGATGGCTGGATAAAAGCCCACCAGCAGCAGTTTGACGGTTGGGTGAAGGAGGCGCTTGAGGCGCAGAAGTAAGTTTTTCCCCTCACCCCGGCCCTCTCCCCAAAGGGAAGAGGGTGGAAAAGTCCCCTCTCCCCTTTGGGGCTGAGGGATCCCCAGTAATATGGTCATACCACCATGACCATATTACTGTACTCTTTTCCCAGCTTTTTCATCTCGTTAACTATATTCAGGCGTCTTACTTTCCCGGGCTCATGCCGGATGACTT
>NZ_JAPNMC010000028.1:0-11858 GCF_026627565.1 Enterobacter cloacae complex sp. 2022EL-00788
AAAATTTCTGGCAGACTGTCTGTAAAGGCACGATGAGGTCTCTTCTGATTTGTTAGCGCAACCAGTAGATCACACTTCATCGTGCTTTTCATTTTTCTGGGGAACCCTCAGCCCTGTGGGAGAGGGTTGGGGTGAGGGCATCAGGCCGCCCCCGTCAGATCGACGTCCGTCCAAATGCCCCCTGCCAGTCCTGCTCAAACTTCACGATCGCCGCGTCCACCGCCGGAGAGGTGATAAACTGCTGCGCCACGTCCAGCGGCAGCGTGATGGACTCGCACCCTGCCAGCAGGCAGTCCAGCGCCTGACGCGGGGTTTTGAAGCTCGCCGCCAGCACCTTTGACTGCGGGGCATGCAGCGTCAGCAGCTGCTGTAATTCCACAACGGTCTGGATCCCGTCTCCGCCCTGCGCGTCCACGCGGTTCACGTAAGGGGCGACATAGTCTGCTCCCGCCAGCGCGGACAGGATCCCCTGGGCAGCGCCGTATACCGCCGTGCCCAGCGTCGGGATCCCTTCTGCCTTCAGCATTTTGATCGCCGCCAGCCCTTCTGCGGTCACGGGCACTTTTACCACCAGATCGTTAACAATCGCGCGCAGCTTGCGGGCGTCTTCCACCATCCCTTCGGCGGTAGTCGCCATTACCTGCGCGAACAGACGGCCTTTGCCGCCCAGCGCGTCGTGCAGCGCCGGCAGCAGCTCTTCCAGCGGAATTTTACCCGCCGCCACAATGCTTGGGTTGGTGGTCACGCCTGCCAGCGGGAAGATACGCGCCAGCTTTTTGACTGCCGCAACGTCAGATGTGTCGAGATAAAGTTCCATGATGTCACCCTCAAAATTTGCCTGCACTTACCCTATCACGACAAAACCTGCTCAGGAGTTGACCCATATCAAGATAACTTTCATTCGAAAGTAATTTAATCTTCATATGTAATCAGAGGGCGAGAATATGATCTTCAATATACAGCGTTACTCCACCCACGACGGCCCGGGTATTCGTACCGTGGTATTCCTGAAAGGCTGCTCGCTGGGCTGTCGCTGGTGCCAGAATCCGGAAAGCCGCGCCCGCACGCGGGACGTGCTGTTTGACGCGCGTCTGTGCCTGGAGGGCTGCGACCTGTGTCAGCAGGTCGCGCAAGGCTGTATCGACCGCGCGCTGAACGGGCTGATCATCCATCGGGAGAAGCTTGACGACGCCACGCTCGATGCCCTTTCCGACTGCTGCCCGACCCAGGCGCTCACCGTCTGCGGTGAAGAGAAGCAGGTTGAAGAGATTATGGCGACGGTCCTGCGCGATAAGCCCTTCTACGACCGCAGCGGCGGCGGGATCACCCTCTCCGGCGGCGAACCGTTTATGAACCCTGAACTGGCGCGTGCCCTGCTTAAAGCCAGCCACGAGCAGGGTATCCACACCGCCGTCGAAACCTGCCTTCACGTGCCGTGGCGCTATATCGAGCCGTCACTGCCGTACGTCGATCTGTTCCTCGCCGACCTGAAGCACGTTGACTCTGAAGTTTTCAAACAGTGGACGGACGGTTCGGCTAAGCGAATCCTGGACAACCTGAAACGCCTGGCCGCTGCCGGGAAAGAAATCACCATCCGCGTGCCGCTGATCCAGGGCTTCAACGCCGATGAAGCCTCTGTTACCGCCATTACCAACTTCGCCGCCGACGAACTCGGCGTTCACGACATTCACTTTCTGCCGTATCACACGCTGGGCATGAACAAATACACCCTGCTCGGCCAACCCTACTCTGCCCCTGACAAACCGCTGGATAACCCTGCCCTGCTGGACTTCGCGCAGCAGTATGCCTGCCAGAAAGGGTTAACCGCGACCTTACGAGGATAACACTATGACAACCCTGAATCTCAACACCCTCAGCGAGCGCATCAAGGCGCACAAAATGGCGCTGGTGCATATCGTCAAGCCGCCGGTCTGCACCGAGCGCGCCCGGCACTACACCGAAATGTATCAGCAGCATCTGGACAAGCCGATTCCGGTACGCCGCGCGCTGGCGCTGGCGCACCACCTGGCCGAGCGTACCATCTGGATCAAACACGACGAGCTGATCGTCGGTAACCAGGCAAGCGAAGTCCGCGCCGCGCCGATCTTCCCGGAATATACCGTCTCCTGGATTGAGAAAGAGATTGACGATCTGGCGGACCGCCCCGGCGCAGGCTTTGCGGTAAGCGAAGAGAACAAGCGCGTTCTGCATGAGATCTGCCCGTGGTGGCGCGGCCAGACGGTGCAGGATCGCTGCTACGGCATGTTCACCGACGAGCAGAAAAGCCTGCTGGAGACCGGCATCATCAAGGCTGAAGGCAACATGACCTCCGGCGACGCGCACCTGGCGGTGAACTTCCCGCTGCTGCTGGAAAAAGGGCTCGACGGCCTGCGCGCGAAGGTGGCCGAGCGCCGCTCGCGCATTAACCTGACGGTGCTGGAAGACCTGCACGGTGACCAGTTCCTGAAGGCGATTGATATCGTGCTGGACGCGGTTAGCCTGCATATCGAACGTTTCGCGGCCCTGGCGCGCGAAATGGCCGCCGGCGAAACCCGCGAAAGCCGCCGCGACGAGCTGCTGGCCATTGCGGAAAACTGCGACGTCATTGCCCACCAGCCGCCAAAAACCTTCTGGCAGGCGCTGCAGCTGTGCTACTTCATTCAGCTGATCCTGCAAATTGAATCCAACGGCCACTCCGTGTCGTTTGCCCGCATGGATCAGTACCTTTATCCGTACTACCGCCGCGACGTGGAGCTGGACCAGAGCCTGGATCGCGAGCACGCCATCGAGCTGCTGCACAGCTGCTGGCTGAAGCTGCTGGAGGTGAACAAGATCCGCTCCGGCTCGCACTCTAAAGCCTCGGCGGGCAGCCCGCTGTATCAGAACGTCACCATCGGCGGCCAGAAGCTGGTCAACGGTGAGCCGATGGACGCGGTAAACCCGCTCTCCTACGCGATTCTGGAATCCTGCGGTCGCCTGCGCTCCACGCAGCCGAACCTGAGCGTGCGTTACCACGCGGGCATGAGCAGCGATTTCCTCGATGCCTGCGTACAGGTGATCCGCTGCGGCTTCGGCATGCCGGCGTTCAATAACGATGAAATCGTGATCCCGGAATTCATCAAGCTCGGCGTTGAACGAGACGACGCCTACGACTACGCGGCCATCGGCTGCATCGAAACCGCAGTCGGCGGCAAGTGGGGCTACCGCTGCACCGGCATGAGCTTTATCAACTTCGCCCGCGTTATGCTGGCGGCGCTGGAAGGCGGCCGCGACGCCACCAGCGGCAAGGTATTCCTGCCGCAGGAGAAAGCCCTCTCTGCCGGTAACTTCGTCAACTTCGATGAAGTCATGGCGGCCTGGGATACCCAGATCCGCTACTACACCCGCAAATCCATCGAGATTGAGTACGTGGTGGACACCATGCTGGAAGAGAACGTCCACGACATTCTCTGCTCGGCGCTGGTGGATGACTGCATCGAACGCGCGAAAAGCATCAAGCAGGGCGGCGCGAAGTATGACTGGGTCTCCGGCCTGCAGGTGGGTATTGCCAACCTCGGCAACAGCCTGGCGGCGGTGAAGAAGCTGGTATTTGAGCAGGGCGTCATCGGCCAGCAGCAGCTGGCGGCGGCGCTGGCGGACGACTTCGAGGGGCTGACCCACGAGCAGCTGCGCCAGCGCCTGATTAACGGCGCGCCGAAGTACGGTAACGATGACGACGGCGTGGACATGCTGCTGACCCGCGCTTATCAGACCTACATTGAGGAGCTGAAGCAGTATCACAACCCGCGCTACGGCCGCGGTCCGACCGGCGGTAACTACTACGCGGGCACGTCATCCATCTCCGCAAACGTGCCGTTTGGCGCGGCGACGATGGCGACGCCGGACGGACGTAAAGCGCACACCCCGCTGGCGGAAGGGGCAAGCCCGGCTTCCGGTACGGACCATCTCGGCCCGACGGCGGTTATCGGCTCCGTGGGTAAACTGCCTACCGGGGCGATCCTGGGCGGCGTGCTGCTTAACCAGAAGCTGAACCCGTCGACGCTGGAAAACGATAGCGACCGCCAGAAGCTGATGGTGCTGCTGCGCACCTTCTTTGAGGTGCACAAAGGCTGGCATATTCAGTACAACATCGTCTCGCGTGAAACGCTGCTGGAAGCGAAGAAACACCCTGACCAGTACCGCGATCTGGTGGTGCGCGTGGCGGGCTACTCGGCGTTCTTTACCGCCCTTTCCCCGGATGCGCAGGACGATATTATCGCCCGTACCGAGCATACGCTGTAACGAAGCATCCCCTCTCCTACAGGGAGAGGGAGAAAAGTCTAAAAGCGGCAACGTCGGTTGCCGCTTTGCTTTTACTTTCGAATGAAATTAAATTTGTGCTCCCCGTCACCTTGTTATTAGAATGTTTCAAAACGCAGTGACCCAGGAGCACAGTATGACCGTTAAAGTTATCGTCACCGATATGGACGGAACTTTCCTTGATGATGCCAAGCAGTACGATCGTGACCGCTTCCAGGCACAGTTTGAACAGCTTAAAGCCCGCAACATTGAGTTTGTCGTTGCCAGCGGCAACCAGTATTACCAGCTCATCTCCTTTTTCCCGGAGCTGAAAAACCAGATCTCCTTCGTGGCGGAAAACGGCGCGCTGGTCTTCGATCATGGTGAGCAAATTTTCCACGGCGAGCTGACCCGCCATGAGTCGCAGATCGTGATTGGCGAACTGCTGAAAGACAAAGGGTTGAATTTTGTGGCCTGCGGTCTGGAGAGCGCCTACGTCAGCGACCAGGCCCCGGACGCGTTCGTGGCGCTGATGTCAAAGCACTATCACCGCTTAAAGCGTATCGGCGACTACCGCGACATTGACGACGTGCTGTTTAAGTTCTCTCTTAACCTGCCGGACAGCGATATCCCGAATCTGGTCGATAAACTGCACGAGTCCCTGGACGGCATCATGAAGCCTGTTACCAGCGGCTTCGGCTTTGTCGATTTGATTATCCCCGGCCTGCACAAAGCCAACGGCATCAGCCGCCTGCTGAAACGCTGGAAAGTTTCCCCGCAGGAGTGTGTGGGCATCGGCGACAGCGGCAACGATGCGGAAATGCTGAAGCTGGTTAAATACTCCTTTGCCATGGGCAACGCGGCAGAAAGCATCAAAGAAATCAGCCGCTACAGCACCGACAACAACAACCACCAGGGCGCGCTGAACGTCATTCAGGCCGTACTCGACTACCACTCCCCGTTCGACGCCTGATCCTCTCCTCGCCGGAGCCTTGCTCCGGCCTCTCACTCTTTTTCCGTCCTGTGGCTTGCGTCAAGTTTTTAAACTTGCATTAACTTAATTTTAACTTAAAGTATCACTTGTAGACAATTTTACTTTCGAATGAAGGATGCGAGGCAGTTATGACCTTTACCAGTGAAACGTTGCCGGCGGATCACAAAGCGGCAATCCGTCAGTTAAAACGTGAGTTACGCGCGCAGATCGGCGACGTGCAGGCGGTGTTTAATAAGCTCAGCGATAAAATTGCCACCCGCGTGGCGGAAATCAACGCCCTTAAGAACAAAGGCGAAACCGTCTGGCCAGTGATCCCATTCGCGGATGTGAAAAACGGCACCCTCACCGACGCTCAGCGCGAGGCCGTTAAACGCCGGGGCTGCGCGGTGATCAAAGGTCACTTCCCGCGCGAGCAGGCGCTGGCGTGGGATCGGTCGATGCTCGATTACCTCGATCTCAACAGGTTTGACGAGGTTTACAACGGTCCGGGGGATAACTTCTTCGGCACCTTAACGGCCTCTCGTCCGGAGATTTACCCCATTTACTGGTCTCAGGCGCAAATGCAGGCGCGCCAGAGCGAAGAGATGGCGCAGATGCAGTCGTTCCTGAACCGCTTATGGACATTCGAGAGCAACGGCAAGCAGTGGTTTAACCCGGACGTGAGCGTGATTTACCCGGACCGCATCCGTCGTCGTCCGCCGGGAACCACCTCGAAAGGGCTGGGCGCGCATACCGATTCCGGCGCGCTGGAGCGCTGGCTGCTGCCGGCCTATCAGCAGGTCTTTGCCCGCGTCTTTGACGGCAACGTGGAAAAATACGATCCGTGGAACGCCGCGCACCGTACCGAAGTGGAAGAGTACACGGTGGATAACACCACTAAATGCTCGGTGTTCCGCACCTTCCAGGGCTGGACGGCGCTGTCGGATATGATCCCCGGCCAGGGGCTGCTGCACGTGGTGCCGATCCCTGAAGCGATGGCCTATATTCTGCTGCGACCGCTGCTGGACGACGTGCCGGAAGATGAGCTGTGCGGCGTGGCGCCAGGGCGCGTGCTGCCGATATCCGAGAAGTGGCATCCGCTGCTCATCGAAGCGCTGACCAGCATTCCGGCGCTGGAGGCGGGCGATTCCGTCTGGTGGCACTGCGACGTGATCCACTCCGTCGCGCCGGTGGAGAACCAGCAGGGCTGGGGCAACGTAATGTACATTCCCGCCGCGCCGATGTGCGAGAAGAACCTCGCCTACGCCAAAAAGGTGAAGGAAGCGCTGGAAACCGGCGCGTCGCCGGGAGATTTCCCGCGCGAGGATTATGAAAAGAGCTGGCAGGGCCGCTTTACCGTGAGCGATCTGAACATCCACGGCAAGCGCGCGCTGGGCATGGCTTAACTGTCGTACAGCCCTTCCCGCTCAACGGCGGTGCGTCGTTTTCCCTGACGTATCCGCCGCACCGACTCCCGCACCGTCAGCGTGCCGTTGAGCAGCAACGTTCCCACCGGCGCGTCCGGGCGCATCAGCCGCTGCTGGAGCATGTGCACCGCTTCCGTCCCCAGCTCGTCACGCGGGACATGTACCGCGGTCAGCGGCACGTCCTGAATCGCCGCCAGATTAAAACCGTCGATGCTCATCACGGAGACATCCTGCGGCACGCGCAGGCCCTGCTTTTGGAGGGCGCTGATGGTGCCCGCGGCCATAAAATCGCCGCCTACCAGGAATGCCGTGGGCAGATCGTTGCCTTTCTGCTGGTTAAGCCACTCGGTCACCCGCTGCTCCGCTTCTCGTGCGCTGAAGCTCGATACCACCAGCAGATCGCGACGGTCGCTAAACGTCAGGTTATGGGCGCTCCACGCGTCGCGGATCCCCGACAGGCGCTGCTCCATGGTGTAGCGCCGCAGACAGAGCACGTTCATCACCTCGCGGTGCCCCATCTCGAACAGGTAATCCGCCGCCCGCTCGCCAATGGCGCGGTGATCCGGCGCAACGGCAGGCAGGCGCATGTGCCGGTCCCGGCAGTTAATCAGCATGCAGGGCTTCCCCACGTCCACCGCCAGATCGTGGATATGCGGATCGTCGATGCCGAGGAGGATCGCAGCCTGGGTGTCCGCTTCGTTCATTCGCGCCAGAAACAGCTGGGCGTCGCTGTCGTTTTCTTCCAGCGCGCAGTAGCGCAGCCGAACCTCGTGCGAGGCAAGCCCTTTGCTAACGCTCTGGATCACGCGGTAGTAAAAGATGTCGGACCGCTCGTCAAACGCCCGCTGAGGAGCGAACACCACCAGGCTGTTAAGCAGCAGGCGCCCCGCCGCCATGCCCTCCATCACCCCAAGCTCCCGCGCGCACGCCAGCACCTTTGCGCGCGCTTTTTCGCTGGTGTTGGCCTTTCCCGCCAGCACGCGGGAAACGGTGCTGATGGAGAGCTGGGTACGGGCAGCGATTTCGGTGATTTTAAGCCTTTTGTCCATTTTGTGATCTGGCTCCATATGTGAAATGAAAAAATTTTCACAGCGTGTTTATCAGGTAATAGCTTTACTGACGGCCATCATGCCCAAAAACGCCCCGCATTTATGAGAAAGTTTGCACAAAATCCGCTATTCCCTGCCCGTTTTCTTTCATAAGGTGAACCTGTCACACAACTTCCATACTAGTTGTATAGCAGCCTAAGTCTCTAAAACCGATAACTTTCAAAAACCTGACGCTGCGTGACGCCTGAACCTTTGTCCCCTTACCGTCCGTCTTGTGGAGAAGAAAATGAGTCAGGACATCAATAACACCCTTGCGACAAGCAAAACGCGTCGCGTCATCAAGAACCTGCGCTGGTACGTGCTGGTGCTGTTCCTTCTTGGCGTGACCGTTAACTACATCACCCGTAACTCGTTAGGCATTCTCGCTCCGGAGCTGAAGGAGAGCCTTGGGATCACCACCGAGCAATACTCCTGGATCGTCGGCGCGTTCCAGATTGCCTACACCATTTTCCAGCCCCTGTGCGGCTGGCTGATTGACGTTATCGGTCTGAAGATTGGCTTTATGGTCTGCGCCGGGATCTGGGCGCTGATGTGTATCTTCCACGCGGGCGCCGGAAGCTGGCTGCACCTCGCTATTCTGCGCTTCTTTATGGGGGCTTCCGAAGCCGCCGCGACGCCGGCAAACGCCAAAACCATCGGTGAATGGTTCCCGAAATCAGAGCGCCCCGTCGCCGCAGGCTGGGCGGGCGTGGGCTTCTCCGTCGGCGCGATGCTGGCCCCGCCTATCATCTACTTTGCCCACGCGTCGTTTGGCTGGCAGGGCGCGTTTATGTTTACCGGCGTGCTGGCGCTGGTGTGGGTGATCCTCTGGTGGGCGTTCTACCACAACCCGGAGCAGCACCCGAACCTCAGCAGCGATGAGCTGGCGTTTATCAAGCAGGATAACGAACCGCCTGCGGTAAAACTGCCCTTCCTGACCGCGCTGAAAACCGTCTCGAAGAACAAACGCTTTTACGGTATCGCCATTCCGGCCTTTATGGCGGAACCGGCCTGGGCGGTGCTGAGCTTCTGGGTGCCGCTCTACCTCGCCAAAGAGCACAGCATGGACCTGAAGCAGATCGCGATGTTCGCCTGGCTGCCGTTCCTGGCCGCCGATCTCGGCAGCGTGGCGAGCGGCTACCTCACCCGCCTCTACACCCGCTGGTTTGGCTGCACGCGCGTTAACTCGGTCGTGGCCAGCTCCGTAACCGGGGCGTTTCTGATGATTTCCCTGGCGGTCGTGGCCGTGACCCGCGATCCGTATATCACCATCGTGCTGATCTCCATCGGCGGCTTCGGGCACCAGATCATCTCCTGCATGCTGAGCGCCCTGGTGGTGGAGTCGTTTGATAAAGGGCAGATGGCGACCGTCAACGGCATGCGCGGCTCGGCGGCGTGGATCGCCAGCTTCCTGTTCTCTCTGTTAATCGGCGTGACCGCCGACAAAATCGGCTTCAACCCGCTCTTTATCGCCATGGGTTTCTTCGACCTGATTGGCGCTGTTTTCCTGGTGGCATTTATTGCTGAACGTCGCGCCAAGCGCGCCTGATAGTGGATGTATTGCATATGAAAACCCTGAAAAACTGGACCGTCGATAAACAGTCGGCGAATCATCTGGAACTGCTGGTGGATAATCAGCATCGCCTGTGCCTGTACGTGCTGGAAGAGAACCTGTTCCGCGTGCTGATCAAACGCAAAGGCGAGCTGGCGCTGGACCGTACCTGGAGCATCGCCCCTGAGCAGGACGTGCCGTGGGAAGGCCGTCGTCGTGACGATATTAGCGGGTTCTCCTGCCCTGCCTGGACGCTGGCGCAGGAGGGCGACACCTTAACCGTAGCGACAGAACAGCTGCGCGTAACCGTTCATCAGCCCCTGTGGCTCGAGTGGCACTACCGTAACGACGCGGGCGAGTGGCAGCCGCTGGTCAACGACCGCCCGACCAGCGCCTACCTGCTGAACGCCCACGGCGACGGCGTGGCGCACTATCTGAGCCGCCGCCAGGACGAGCGTTTCTATGGCCTCGGCGAGAAAGCGGGTGATTTACAGCGCAACGGCAAACGCTATGAGATGCGCAACCTCGACGCGATGGGGTACAACGCGGCCAGCACCGACCCACTCTACAAGCACATCCCGTTTACCCTTACCCGCCGCGACGACGTGAGCTACGGCCTGTTTTACGACAACCTGAGCAGCTGCTGGCTGGATCTGGGCAACGAGATCGACAACTACCACACCGCCTACCGCCGCTGGCAGGCGGAAGCGGGCGATATTGATTACTATCTCTTCACCGGCAGCCGCGCGCTGGACGTCACTAAGGCCTTCGTTCGCCTGACCGGGAAAACGCTGTTCGGGCCGAAATGGAGCCTGGGCTACAGCGGCTCGACCATGCACTACACCGACGCGCCGGACGCACAGAACCAGCTGATGAACTTCATCCGCCTGTGCGACGAGCACGCCATTCCGTGCGACTCGTTCCAGCTCTCCTCCGGCTATACCTCCATCAACGGCAAGCGCTACGTCTTTAACTGGAACTACGACAAGGTGCCGCAGCCGAAGGCAATGAGCCAGGCGTTCCACGACGCGGGGCTGCGGCTTGCGGCCAACATCAAGCCGTGCCTGCTGCAGGATCACCCGCGCTACGGTGAAGTGGCGGAACGCGGCCTGTTCATTCGTGATTCAGAAACCGATGCACCGGAACGTTCAAGCTTCTGGGACGACGAAGGGTCGCACCTCGACTTTACCAACCCGCAGACGGTGCAGTGGTGGCAGAACGGCGTGACCACGCAGCTGCTGGAGATGGGCATCGACTCAACCTGGAACGACAATAACGAGTACGAGGTGTGGGACGGAGAAGCGCGCTGCTATGGCTTCGGCAGGGAGATCGCCATCAAGCACATTCGGCCGGTGATGCCCCTGCTGATGATGCGCGCCTCGCTGGAAGCGCAGCAGCGCTTCGCGCCGGATAAACGTCCTTATCTGATCTCCCGCTCTGGCTGCGCGGGGATGCAGCGCTACGTCCAGACCTGGAGCGGCGACAACCGCACCAACTGGGACACCCTGCGCTATAACATCCGCATGGGGCTGGGCATGAGCCTGTCCGGGCTGTTTAACGTCGGCCATGACGTCGGCGGTTTCTCCGGGGACAAACCCGATGCCGAGCTGTTTGTGCGCTGGGTGCAGAACGGCGTGATGCATCCGCGCTTTACCATCCATTCCTGGAATGACGATCGCACGGTGAACGAGCCGTGGATGTATCCGGGCGTCACGCCTGCCATCCGCAGCGCGATTGAGCTGCGCTACCGCCTGCTGCCGTATCTCTACACCCTGCTCTGGCAGGCGCACGCCGACGACGAGCCGATGCTGCGCCCGACCTTCCTCGATCACGAGCACGACGCGCAGACCTTCGAAGAGTGCGACGAGTTCCTGCTGGGCCGCGACCTGCTGGTGGCAAGCGTTGTGGAAGCCGGGCAGCGCGAGCGCCGCCTCTGGCTGCCGGACAACGAAACCGGCTGGTACGATTTTTACACTCACGAGTGGTTCTCCGGCGGGCAGTGGATCGCCCTGGATGCACCGCTGGAAAAACTGCCGCTGCTGGTGCGCGCCGGTGCCGGTCTGCCGCTCAGCGAACGCATCCGGCACGTGAGCGCCGATAAAGACGATACCCGCGAGCTGAAGCTGTTCCCGGTGAAAGGCGTGGGCACCAGCACCGGTCTGCTGTTTGAAGATGACGGTGAAAGCTGGGGCTACCAGAACGGCAACGCGCTGTGGGTAGAGTGGGAAATGGTATGCGACGCGACAACCATTAACCTGAAGGTCAACGCGCGCGGCGACTATCGCCCGGCGTGGAAAGCGCTGAAGGTGTCGTTGCCGGCGGGGGAAAAACGCAAGCTGCTGGTGAATGGGGTTGAAGGGGGCGAATGGGTGGTGTAGTTGGGCCTGATGCCCTCACCCTAACCCTCTCCCACGGGGCTGAGGGATCCCCAGTAATATGGTCATACCACCATGACCATATTACTGTACTCTTTTCCCAGCTTTTTCATCTCGTTAACTATATTCAGGCGTCTTACTTTCCCGGGCTCATGCCGGATGACT
>NZ_JAPNMC010000029.1:0-8711 GCF_026627565.1 Enterobacter cloacae complex sp. 2022EL-00788
GAGCCCGGGAAAGTAAGACGCCTGAATATAGTTAACGAGATGAAAAAGCTGGGAAAAGAGTACAGTAATATGGTCATGGTGGTATGACCATATTACTGGGGATCCCTCAGCCCACAGGGAGAGGGAGCAAACACTAAAACGGCAACCTGAAGGTTGCCGTTTGCTTTAACCTCCGCACACCTCACATCCCGGATTACGCATCAGCTTCATCTCGCGGAACTGGCAGGTCATTGCGTCATACATCACGATTTTCCCCGCCGCAGGCGTGCCGTAGTGCGCCAGCACCTTAATCGCTTCCATCGCCTGCAGCGAACCAATCACGCCGACTAGCGGCGCCATCACGCCCGCCTCAACGCAGGTCAGCGCATTTTCACCAAACAGGCGGCTCAGGCAGCGGTAGCACGGTTCGCCTTGGGCGTAGGTAAAGACGCTGATTTGCCCTTCCATGCGGATTGCCGCGCCGGACACCAGCGGGATTTTGTGGGCGAAACAGCCGGCGTTAAGCTGGTTGCGAACGGCGACGTTATCGGTGCAGTCCAGCACCAGATCGTGTTGCGCAATCTGCGCAAACAGCGCCTCGTCATTCAGCTGGGCATCAATCAGGGTGAGCTGAGCGTCAGGGTTAATGCGGGCCAGCGACGCCCCGGCGGACTCTACTTTCGGCTGGCCAACGGTCGCGTCGCTGTGCAGCGTCTGGCGCTGCAGGTTAGACACCGACACGGTATCGAAATCCAGCAGCGTCATGCTGCCCACGCCCGCCGCGGCGAGGTATTGTGCGGCAGCGCAGCCCAGCCCGCCGAGACCAACAACCAGCACGCGGGCAGACTTGAGCGCTTCCTGGCCCTCGAAATCAAACCCGCGCAGCACAATCTGGCGGTTGTAACGCATCATCTCCTGGTCGCTCAGCTCCACCGTCATATCAGCCTCCGAACAGGTGGTTAAAGCATTCCACTTCGACCCATTCGCCCGCCTCTACGTGGCCGCGCTCGCGCTCCAGCACGATAAAACAGTTACCCTGGCTGAAGGAGCTGAAGATGTGCGAGCCCTGATGCCCGGTGGTGCTCACCTCCAGCTCGCCGTCGGCGTTGCGCGTCAGGATGCCGCGCTGGAAGTCGAGACGACCCGGGGATTTTTTCAGGCGCGTTGCCGCACGCGCGCGCTGGCGTACCGGCAGCGGGCTGGCCTTGTTGCCGGAAAGCCGCGCCAGCAGCGGAATGACCAGCTGGTAGAAGGTCAGCGCGGCAGAGACCGGGTTACCCGGCAGGCCGCAGAACCAGCTGTGCGGAAGCTTGCCAAACGCGAATGGTTTGCCCGGCTTAATCGCCAGCTTCCAGAAGGCGATTTCGCCCAGCTCTTCAAGCAGGGTTTTGGTGTAGTCCGCTTCGCCAACCGATACCCCGCCGGAGCTAATCACCACGTCGGCAGACGCGTCAGCCTCGATGAACGCCGCGCGCAGTTTTTCCGGATCGTCAGGAATGATGCCCAGGTTAATCACCTCGCAGCCCAGCTGCTCCAGCATCAGGTGAACCGCCAGACGGTTCGTGTCGTAAATCTGCCCCTCGTTCAGCGGCTGGCCCGGCAGCTGTAGCTCGTCTCCCGTGGAGAACACCGCCACGCGCACTTTGCGAACCACGTCAATCTCCGCGATGCCAAGCGACGCCAGGACCGGCAGTTCGGCGACGGTCAATTTTTGCCCGGAGGCAAAGACCGTCGCGCCGATGGTAATGTCCTCCCCGGTGCGGCGGATATTTTGTCCCGCTTTGACGCTGGCGGTAAAGCGCACGCCGTCGTCCGTTTGTTCGGTCTCTTCCTGCATCACCACCGCTTCGCAGCCCTTTGGCACCGGCGCGCCGGTCATGATGCGCACGCAGGTGCCCCCAGGCCATTCACCGCTGAACGGCTGCCCGGCAAACGCTTTACCCGCCACGGGCAGCGGCGCACCCGGTTGCAGATCCGCCAGACGCACGGCGTAGCCGTCCATCGCCGCGTTATCGAACCCCGGCACGTTCATCGGCGAGACGATATCGCGCGCGGCAATACGGCCAAAACAGCGCACAAGGGGCAGCGTTTCAACGTCGTGCAGTGGAGTAATGCGGTCAAGCATCTGCGAGAGTGCCGTCTCAAGCGGCATCAGTCCGGCGGTAAAATCCATGGTGGGCTCCTGCGGAGTAACAACGAAAGCGCCCATTATGGCAGAAAAGTGCGGCTAACTGTATGACCCGATGGGTGTACGCTTTACATCACAGTTGCGTCTTTCTATATTCAAAAATCATCTGAAGTTTCATCGACGATAATGATATTTATAGAAAAAGCAGCCAGCCAGGCTGATGGGTGATGCGAAATGAGTAAAGCGGTTATCGCAATTCATGGCGGTGCCGGGGCAATCACCCGTGCACAGCTCAGTCCCGAGCAGGAAAAGCGTTATATAGATGCACTGAACGCTATTGTGGAAACCGGCCAGCGGATGCTGGAAGCGGGCGAAAGCGCGCTGGACGTGGTGACCGAGGCGGTGCGGCTGCTGGAGGAGTGCCCGCTGTTTAATGCCGGGATTGGCTCGGTCTTTACGCGGGATGAAACGCACGAGCTGGATGCCTGCGTGATGGACGGCGTCACCCTGAAAGCGGGGGCGGTGGCAGGCGTCAGCCGCCTGCGTAACCCCGTACTTGCCGCGCGCCTGGTGATGGAGCAAAGCCCGCACGTGCTGCTGACGGGCGCGGGGGCGGAGCAATTTGCCGTCGAACGCGGAATGGACGCGGTCTCGCCCGATCTTTTTTCCACCGAGGAGCGTTACCGCCAGCTGCTGGAAGCCCGTACCGCGGGGATGACGCAGCTTGATCATTCCGCGCCGCTGGATGAACGCAGCAAAATGGGCACGGTAGGCGCGGTGGCGCTGGATAAAGCCGGTAACCTCGCTGCCGCAACGTCAACGGGCGGTATGACCAATAAGCTGCCGGGACGGGTGGGCGACAGCCCGCTGCCGGGGGCAGGATGCTACGCCAATAACGCCACGGCCGCGGTGTCGTGCACCGGCACCGGCGAGGTGTTTATTCGGGCGCTGGCGGCGTACGACATCACCGCGCTGATGGATTACGGCGGTTTAAGCCTGAGCGAGGCCTGCGAGCGGGTGGTGATGGAAAAGCTGCCGGCGCTGGGCGGCGAAGGTGGCCTGATTGCGGTGGATCGCGAAGGAAACGTAGCCCTGCCGTTCAACAGCGAAGGGATGTACCGGGCGTGGGGGTATGCCGGCGATGCGCCCAGCACAGGAATTTATCGTGAATAAGGGGGCGCCGCGTGCCGCACAGTGAAGAGCTGGACAGCCGGGAAGTGTTGGCCGTTCATCAGCTGAATATTGCCTTTCAGGAAGAGCGGCAGTTTATTCCGGCGGTTCAGGACCTGTCGTTTTCGCTCAACCGTGGCGAAACGCTGGCGATAGTCGGCGAGTCCGGTTCGGGTAAATCCGTGACCGCGCTGGCGCTGATGCGTCTGCTTGAGCAGACGGGCGGGCGGGTCGCCAGCGAACAGATCCTGCTCCGCCGCAGGAACCGCCAGGTTATCGACCTCAACGAGCTCAGCGCGTCGCAGATGCAGGGCGTGCGCGGGGCGGATATCGCCATGATTTTCCAGGAGCCGATGACCTCCCTGAACCCGGTCTTTCCGGTGGGGGAGCAGATTGCCGAGTCTATTCGCCTGCACCAGGGGCTGAACGGCGATGAGGCCCTCAACGAAGCCAGGCGAATGCTGGAGCTGGTGCGTATTCCCGAGGCGCACGCGATTTTGTCCCGCTATCCGCATCAGCTGTCTGGCGGTATGCGCCAGCGGGTGATGATTGCGATGGCGCTGTCGTGCCGTCCGGCGGTACTGATTGCCGACGAACCGACGACGGCGCTGGACGTGACCATTCAGGCCCAGATCCTGCAGCTGATAAAGGTGCTGCAACAGGAGATGGAGATGGGGGTGATCTTTATCACCCACGACATGGGCGTGGTTGCGGATATTGCCGATCGGGTGCTGGTCATGCATCAGGGCCATGCCGTGGAAACCGGCACGGTTGAGCAGGTGTTTCATGCGCCTGTACATCCTTATACCAAAGCGCTGCTGGCGGCGGTCCCGCGCCTGGGCGCCATGAACGGCAGCGATTTTCCGCGCCGCTTTCCGCTGATTTCCCCGAGCCAGCAGGCGCAGCAGGAAGACGACACCGCGCAGGATACGGTGGTACCCGGCAGGCCAATTCTCGAAGTGCGCGACCTGGTGACGCGCTTCCCGCTGCGAAGCGGGATCCTGAATCGCGTGAAGCGCGAAGTACACGCGGTCGAAAACGTCAGCTTTGATCTCTGGCCGGGCGAAACGCTGGCGCTGGTGGGGGAGTCCGGCTGCGGTAAATCCACCACCGGGCGGGCGCTGCTCAGGCTGGTGGAGTCGCAGGAGGGGAGCATCACCTTCAACGGCGAGCGTATCGACACCCTTCCCAACAGCAAGCTGCAGGCGGTGCGCCGGGATATTCAGTTTATTTTCCAGGATCCTTACGCGTCGCTCGATCCGCGCCATACGGTGGGGTACTCGATCATGGAGCCGCTGCGGGTGCATAACCTGCTCGACGGCGAGGCCGCCCAGCGCCGCGTCGCGTGGCTGCTGGAGCGCGTGGGCCTGAAGCCGGAGCATGCCTGGCGTTATCCGCACGAATTTTCTGGCGGGCAGCGGCAGCGCATCTGCATCGCGCGCGCGCTGGCGCTGAACCCGAAGGTGGTGATCGCCGACGAGTCCGTTTCGGCGCTGGACGTCTCTATCCGCGCGCAAATCATTAACCTGCTGCTTGACCTGCAGCGGGATATGGGCATTGCGTTTCTGTTCATCTCCCACGATATGGCGGTAGTGGAGCGTATCAGCCATCGCGTGGCGGTGATGTACATGGGGCAGATTGTTGAAATCGGCCCCCGTCGGGCGGTGTTTGAAAACCCGCAGCACCCGTACACCCGCAAGCTGATGTCCGCCGTACCGGTTGCCGATCCGGAGCATCGACACGCCCAGCGCGTGCTGCTGCAGGACGACATGCCGAGCAATATTCGTAAACGGGGCGAAACCCTGGAGCGCGTGGCGCTGCGTGAGGTCGGTCCCGGTCATTTTGTCGCACCACCGCGTCAGGACAATGCATTCTCGCGGTTATAACCTACAACAGGCAGGAGAACACAATGGTTCCTTTTGTTGCTCGTAAATGGCTGCTGGCCGCGAGCGTGACGGCCGCGCTGGCCGCCGCCCCCGCGTTCGCTGCTAAAGACGTGGTGGTGGCAGTGGGGTCTAACTTCACGACGCTGGATCCGTACGATGCGAACGACACCCTTTCCCAGGCGGTAGCGAAATCGTTCTATCAGGGGCTGTTCGGCCTGGACAGAGAGATGAAGCTGAAAAACGTGCTGGCGGAAGGGTACACCGTTTCGGACGACGGGCTGGTTTATACCGTTAAGCTTCGTAGCGGCGTGAAGTTCCAGGACGGCACCGACTTCAACGCCGGGGCGGTTAAGATCAACCTCGACCGTGCCAGCAATCCGGAAAACGGTCTTAAGCGCTATAACCTGTATAAGAATATTGCCCGTACCGAGGTGGTCGATCCGGCGACGGTGAAGATCGTCCTGAAAGAGCCGTTCTCGGCGTTTATCAATATTCTGGCGCATCCGGCGACGGCCATGATTTCGCCCGCCGCCCTGAAAAAATACGGCAATGAGATTGGCTTCCACCCGGTGGGAACCGGGCCGTACGAGCTGCTTACCTGGAACCAGACCGATTTTGTGAAGGTGAAAAAGTTCGCCGGATACTGGCAGCAGGGGCTGCCGAAGCTGGATTCCATCACCTGGCGCCCGGTCGTGGACAACAATACCCGCGCGGCGATGCTGCAAACCGGCGAAGCGCAGTTTGCCTTCCCGATCCCGTACGAGCAGGCGGCGCTGCTGGCGAAAAACAGCAGGCTGGAGCTGGTGGCCAGCCCGTCGATTATGCAGCGCTACATCAGCATGAACGTTACGCAAAAACCGTTTGATAATCCGAAGGTGCGGGAAGCCATTAACTACGCCATTAACCGTCAGGCGCTGGTGAAGGTTGCCTTTGCGGGCTACGCCACTCCGGCGACGGGCGTGATGCCGCCGACCATCGAATACGCCCAGAGCTATCAGCCGTGGCCGTACGATCCGGCAAAAGCGCGGGAGCTGCTGAAAGAGGCGGGCTATCCAGACGGTTTCAGCACCACGCTGTGGTCGTCGCATAATCACAGTACCGCTCAGAAGGTGCTGCAATTTACCCAGCAGCAGCTGGCGCAGGTGGGCATTAAAGCGCGGGTCACGGCGATGGATGCCGGGCAGCGCGCGGCAGAGGTGGAAGGTAAAGGGCAGAAAGAGAGCAACGTGCGGATGTTCTATACCGGCTGGACCGCTTCAACCGGTGAAGCGGACTGGTCGCTGTCGCCGCTGTTTGCTTCCCAGAACTGGCCGCCAACGCTGTTCAACACCGCGTTCTACAGCAATCCGCAGGTGGATAAGGATCTGGCCGCTGCCCTGAAAACCACCAAACCGGAAGAGAAAGCGCGCCTGTACAAGGAGGCGCAGGACATTATCTGGAAAGAGTCGCCGTGGGTGCCGCTGGTGGTGGAAAAGCTGGTGTCGGCCCATAACAAAGCGCTGACCGGCTTTTACATCATGCCGGATACCGGCTTTAGCTTTGACGACGCGGATCTAAAATAAAACTCATGCTGAATTATGTGTGTAAACGCCTGCTGGGGCTAATCCCGACGCTGCTGATTGTGGCCGTGCTGGTGTTTTTGTTTGTCCACATGCTGCCCGGCGATCCGGCGCGGTTAATTGCCGGGCCGGAAGCGGACGCGACGGTTATCGAGCTGGTGCGTAAACAGCTGGGGCTTGACCAGCCGCTGTACCGGCAGTTTCTGCATTACATTGGCAACGTCCTGCAAGGTGACTTTGGCATCTCGATGGTGTCGCGTCGGCCGGTGTCGGAGGAGATTGCCAGCCGCTTTATGCCGACCTTCTGGCTAACGCTTGCCAGCATGGGCTGGGCGGTGATATTTGGCCTGGGCGCAGGGATTGTGGCCGCCGTCTGGCGCAACCGCTGGCCGGATAAAATCGGCATGGCGCTGGCGGTCACCGGCATCTCTTTCCCGGCGTTTGCGCTGGGCATGCTGCTGATGCAGATTTTCTCCGTCGAGCTGGGCTGGTTGCCCACCGTCGGGGCCGACACCTGGAAGCACTACATTCTCCCCTCCATGACGCTTGGCGCAGCCGTTGCGGCGGTGATGGCCCGCTTCACCCGCGCCTCGTTTGTTGACGTGCTGAGCGAAGATTATATTCGCACCGCGCGGGCGAAAGGGGTTAGCGAGAAATGGGTCATCCTCAAGCACGGTTTTCGTAACGCGATGATCCCGGTGGTGACGATGATGGGGCTTCAGTTTGGCTTTCTGCTGGGCGGCTCTATCGTGGTAGAGAAGGTCTTCAACTGGCCGGGGCTGGGGCGTCTGCTGGTCGACTCGGTCGACATGCGCGACTACCCGGTGATTCAGGCGGAAGTCCTGCTTTTCTCGCTGGAATTTATTCTTATCAATCTTGTGGTGGACGTGCTCTACGCCGCCATTAACCCGGCTATCAGGTATAAATAAGATGCGATTATTGAACTGGCGTCGTCAGGCCATTTTGAACGCTATGCCGGGGATCAGGCCGGACCATATTCGCACCCCGTGGGTTGAGTTCTGGCGGCGATTCCGCCGTCAGCCGGTCGCGATGGTCGCCGGGCTGTTTGTGTTGCTGCTGATCCTGGTGGCGATGGTTGCCCCGTGGATAGCCCCGTTTGATGCGGAAAACTACTTCGACTACGACCGTCTGAACGATGGCCCGTCGATGATGCACTGGTTTGGCGTGGACTCGCTCGGGCGCGATATTTTCAGCCGCGTGCTGGTAGGGGCGCAAATCTCGCTGGCGGCCGGGGTTTTTGCGGTGCTGATAGGCGCGGCGATTGGCACCGTGCTGGGGCTTGTGGCAGGGTACTACGAAGGCTGGTGGGATCGCATCATCATGCGCATCTGCGACGTGCTGTTTGCTTTTCCCGGCATTCTGCTGGCCATTGCCGTGGTGGCGGTGATGGGCAGCGGCATGGCGAACGTCATCATCGCCGTGGCGGTATTTTCCATACCCGCCTTCGCTCGCCTGGTGCGTGGCAACACGCTGGTGCTCAAGCAGCAGACCTTTATCGAGTCGGCACGCAGCATGGGGGCCAGCGATGCCACCATCCTGTTCAGCCATATTCTGCCGGGGACGGTGTCGTCCATCGTGGTCTACTTCACCATGCGCATTGGCGTGTCGATTATCTCGGCGGCGAGCCTGTCGTTTTTGGGGTTAGGGGCACAGCCGCCGACGCCGGAGTGGGGTGCGATGCTGAACGAGGCGAGGGCGGATATGGTGATTGCGCCGCACGTGGCGATCTTCCCGAGCCTGGCGATTTTCCTCACCGTGCTGGCGTTTAATTTACTGGGTGATGGGCTGCGCGACGCGCTGGATCCGAGGATTAAAGGGTAGGTTTTGCGGGACCTTACGGCTTGCCCCTCACCCTAACCCTCTCCCCTGTACGGTCCGGGGACATGGTAGACAGGTGTTCGGGGACATGGTGAACACTTTTTAACATCCTTTACCCATGGTGATCGACTTTTTCTTCAGGTCGATCAC